>CALMOK010000266.1 GCA_937871825.1 uncultured Alphaproteobacteria bacterium | reverse complement strand
CTTCGGAATGGCCCACCACTCGTAATCGTAGACCTGCCCGTCCCACACGATCGCGAAAGGGCGCTTGTCCTGCTGCTGTGCGACCCGGATGCGTCCGTTGTAGGCCATTGTCATCGAGACGGCGCCGTCGGCAAGAAGCTGGGCCGCCTGAGCGCCTGCGTCCCAGAAGACGACCTGGCTCTTGATGGTCGACAGCTTTTTAAAAGCGCGGTCGAGCCCGTCCGGCGTGCCCAGAACCTTGTAGACGTCCTTGACCGGCACGCCGTCCGCGATCAACGCCCACTCGAGCGCGACCTTTGGACTCTTGCGCATGCCGCGCTTGCCGGGGAACTTGGTGACGTCGAAGAAGTCGCCGATCGTGGTGGGCGCGGTCGTCAAACGGGTCGTATCGTAGGCGTAAATGGTCGACCAGACCATTGACGCAACCGCGCATGGCAAGACTGCGCCCGGGATGAAGTCGGACGTGTCGCCGAGCAGCTTCGGATCGAGCTTTTGCAGGAGACCCTCGTCGCAGCCCGCGATGGCGTCGTTGGTCTCCATGTCGATCAGGTCCCAAGTCGTATTGCCGGCCTCGACCATGCCGCGCAGCTTGGCGAGACCGCCATCGTATTCTTCCTTGACGATGTTGGTTCCTGTCTTGGCCGTGAAGGGTTGGAAGAACGCCTGGTTGACGGCATTTTCGAAACTGCCGCCGAAGGTCACGACCGTCAAAGTGTCGGCCGCGACGGCCGGTGCCGCGAGCGCCATGAGGCCCGTCGCCATCAGAAGCATGCGGCGGCTCGATCTAGGGACATTGAACATTTACGACCTCCTCGAAACTGGTGAACACAGGTTGTCAGGCACCGTCCGCTGCAACAATCTTGCAGTCGTCCGGGCTCCAGGACATTGTCGCGACCCTGCCGGGCTGAGGCGGCGCCATGGCGGTCTTATTCGGGACCTTGATGACGAAGCCGGCGCGGTCTGCCGCCGTCAAGTGCAATCGCCAGTGGTCCCCGCAGTAGATCACCTCGTCGATGGTTCCACGAAGATGGTTGTTTTCAGCCCGTGTCTCGTCGTCGGGCAATACGTTCTCAGGACGCAGCGCAAGGGTCGCTGCCGTGCCGATTTCGACTCCTTTGCCCGCACGGCCCCTGATCGACAACTCGGGCGTCAGCGCGAGGGTCGCGAAGCGCGCGTCGCGGGCCGTCACCGTGCCGGGCAGACCGTTGTTCTCGCCAATGAAGTTGGCCACAAAGGCGTTGGCCGGATCCTCATAGAGGACTTTCGGCGTTGCGATCTGCTGGATCCGGCCGTGGTGGAACACCGCGACACGGTCCGACATCGTCAGGGCTTCGGACTGATCATGCGTCACATACACCACCGTGACACCCAAGCGCTCATGGATGCGCTTGATCTCGTACTGCATGGTTTCGCGCAGGTTCTTGTCAAGCGCTCCGAGAGGTTCGTCCATCAGAACGAGCTTGGGTTCGAAGACCAGTGCGCGGGCCAGGGCCACACGCTGCTGCTGTCCGCCCGATAGTTGGGCCGGACGGCGCCCGGCCACATGCGCGAGCTCGATCATGCCGAGCGCCCGTTCGACGCGGCTGCGCTGCTCGGGTTTCGGCATCCGCCGGACAGACAAGGGAAAGGCGATGTTTTCGGCCACCGTCATGTTCGGGAACAGCGCGTAATTCTGAAACACCATGCCGATGTTGCGTCGGTGCGGCGGCGTCTCGTTCAACCGACTTTGGCCGAGGTAGACGGTGCCGCTGCTTGGCGCCTCGAAGCCTGCCAGCATCATGAGGGTCGTGGTCTTGCCCGATCCCGACGGTCCAAGAAGTGAGAGGAATTCCCCTTCCTCGATCGTGAAATTGAGGTTTCGGGTGACGAAGGTCTCCCCGTCATAGGTCTTGTCGATGTTCGAGAACGTCACGAGCGGCTTGGAAGCCGGGGGCCGCTGGTCCACTGACGCTTGCCCGCCCGCCATCAACGGCGCCTGAAGCCGCGCTGCCCTGCGAAGGGCAGACCGAACCCGGCCCGGCCACACGAGCGACGAATCACGGGGCGAG
This sequence comes from uncultured Alphaproteobacteria bacterium, assembly GCA_937871825.1. GTDB lineage: Bacteria > Pseudomonadota > Alphaproteobacteria > Rhizobiales > Beijerinckiaceae > Lichenihabitans. The sequence continues at coordinate 11,973 of CALMOK010000266.1, read as the reverse complement.
AGGGCCAGGACGATGCGGGCGGTTCGGTTGCACTCATCGAAACGCCCCTGGCTGCGGAAGTTCGGCTGGCATCCACCTGTGGCGGACCCAGGCCACTAAACAAACCTGGACCGATGACGGTCAAGTCCAGCTTTTGTGGTGCTCGACCTCAAATATTCCGAAGCTGGGATCCGAGCGCCGGGATGCTCCGAAAGGGTGCAGTATTGGGAGGCGATTGTTGAGATGCTGGGCGACAAGCCCTTGTTTTGAACGCAAGACGCCGTTGGCTCTTTTGAAGATTTCAAATCTGGCTGTCACAATCTCCCGCCGGCTTCTGCGGCCGGTGACCCGGCGGCCAGGGTCGCTCAGCCGCTCACCGGACGCGCCTCGTATTGAGGGGCCACCATGCCCGAGATGTAGCTGTCCGAAACGAAGGATTCGCAGTGGGTCGCAAAGGCGCGTACGAGCTGCGTCTGCTCCAATGCTTTCAGGGTGGCGGAGCCGACGATCATCGGGCGATGTGTTCCGGCCAAGCGCACGCGAACCACCTTGCGGCCATCGAGGGCGACATCCGACCGCGGCCGGACATTGAACAGCGTGTAGCCGTAACCGTTCGCCACCATGGTCCGTATCACCTCCTGGTGCGCCGAACGTGTCACGATATTGGGGCTGAGCCCCTCCTTGATGAACAGGCTCAAAAAATATTCGCGGCTGAGCGGCAGGTCGAGAAGGATCAGCGGTTCGGCCTCGAGCTCCTTGAGGGTCAGGGCCGAGTGGCGCGCGAGCGGGTGGCCGTCGCTCAGCAGAACATGGGGCGGCAGCTGAGCGAGCGGACGAAAGTCAATGTCGGTCGGCAACTGCAGATCGTAGGTCAGGGCAATGTCGATCTGGGACCGCCGAAGCCCTGACAGAAGCTCTTCCTGATTGCCTTCAACATGCCGGACCCGTGTCGCCGGAAACGATTGGGTAAAGGCATGCGCCAATTCGGGCGCCACCATCGGGGCAAGTGTCACCATGCAGCCGAACGACAACGTGCCGCGGATCTGCCCGTGCGCCTCGGAGGCACAAGTATAGAGCCCCTCCACCTGGGCAATAACCTTCTTGGCCTCGAACAACATGCTTCGTCCGGTCGGCGTGAGGGACAGCCCTTGCGCGTGATGGCGGATGAAGAGCTGGACACCGAACTCCTCTTCGAGATGCGAGATCGCGGCCGAAATCGATGGCTGCGAGATGTGAACACGCTCGGACCCCAACGTGATGCTGCCCGTTTCGCCAGCTGCGATGAAATACTCGAGCTGACGTAGAGTGAAACGCACGGGGCCCCGATCTCCACCGGCCGGTGTGCCCGGCCAACGCACGGGCCACGGGGGCCCTCATGCTTGGCTTTACACGGTCTCACCCGGTCTGTCGCGACGGGCGTCTCTGCGCAGGATCGACCGCAGTGCCTAAGCGAGGCTCAAAGGCAGCCTTTGAGCAGACGCTCCATCATCCGATCGCATGCCTCGAGCTGATCGAGTGCGATGAACTCGTCGGCCTTGTGACCCTGGTCCATCGATCCCGGACCGCAGACCACGACCGGTACGCCGAGCTGTTCCGTAAACAGCCCCCCTTCCGTCCCGAACGCAACCTTGCTGGTCTCGGGCGCGTCCACGAGACCTTCGACGAAGCGCACCACCTCGGCATCCGGCGGAGTGGAGAGACCCGGATATCGGTTGAACACCTCGATGCGGATGTCGGCCTGTGGGAACGCCGGCCGGTTCCGGTTTGAGATCGCCGCGGCCGCATCCATGAGCCCGCCCAGAATGGCCTCGGCGTCGTCCTCCGCAATGTTGCGGATCTCGAAATCTATCGTGCACCGGTCCGGGACGATGTTGAGCGCCGTGCCACCGGCGATGCGGCCCACGTGGAGGGTCGAATAAGGGACATCGTAGTCCGGGTCGCGCGCACCTTCCCGCACGAGATCGTCCTGCCGCGTGCGCACGGCCGCCACAAAGTCGCAGGCGAGGTGGACGGCATTGAGCGCGCGCGGCGCAAGCGCCGAATGGGCAGCGACGCCGCAGCAGGTTGCCCGTGCCCCGATCTTGCCCTTGTGACCCGTCGCGATCCGCATGGACGTGGGCTCCCCCACGATGACGAACCGGGGCTGCAAACCGCGCGCCGCAAGACTTGCGAGCATCGGCCTGACCCCGACGCAACCTGTCTCCTCGTCGTGGCTGAAGGCGAGGTGGAGGGGCGTGCGCAACGTCGCCTGGGCGGCGTGGTCGACAAGTCGCAGGGCCGCGGCCAGGAATCCCTTCATGTCCGTCGTCCCGCGTCCAAAGGCCCGCCCGCCATCGAGCGTCAGGCGGAACGGATCGGTGGTCCAGGGCTGGCCCTCGACCGGCACCACATCCGTGTGGCCGGACAGCAGGATGCCGGGTCTATCGGCGGGGCCGAGGGTTGCGAACAGGTTTGCCTTGCGTCCGTCCTCGGCCTCGAACAACTCCGCCTCCACGCCCCGCGCGGCGAGATAGTGCCGCACAAACTCGATCAGCGCGCGATTGGAGTCGCGGCTGACGGTGGGAAACGCCACGAGACGGTCGAGGAGCTCGAGCGTGGTCATGCCATCTTTTCCACCGGAGGGAGGTGTTCAGGCCACCTTGCCGACCGTTCTGGACGATGGGGGCGACTCATAGGCCAGGTACTTGGCCTGGGTCGCGATGCGATCGGCCAGGTATTTGGCATCATGCCAGACACCCCAGATAAAGCTCGAGCCGCGACGCGTCTGCCAGGGCAGGCCCAGGAAGAAGATGCCGGGCTCCGATCCGACGCCGCGCGTCTGTTTCGGCAAGCCTTGCTGATCAAGCACATCGGGAGGGAGCCAACTGTAGTCGACCGAGTAACCGGTGGCCCAAATGATCGACGTGATATCGGCCTGCCGGAGATCGAGCGCCCTGATCGGGTGGGTGAGGCAGTCCGGGTCGGGTCCGATCACCCGAGCCTCGGGGTCCGCGGGCAGATCGAGGCCGTTGCGGGCCACATAGGCGTCGGCCTCGTCGAGCAGCCCCAGGTAGTTGTCGTCGCCCCGGGCAATGTTCTCGCGGAGATCGTCCGCAAAAGACAGCGAACCGTCGTCGTAGCTTTCCGTGCGCCCGAGCAACACCATGCCGGCGGCCGCGAGCCGCCGAAAGTCGATTGTTTCGCCGCCGCGGGCGCCACTCACCGCGATCGTGACATGCTGCATGTTCGGACCCGGCGACTCGAGATCCCACTTGCCGAGCACGCCGAGCCACCAGCAGAAATCTCGGCCCCGGTAGGCGCGGGGTGGACGCCCGTGCGGTCCAACCGACAAGTAGACGCGTCGGCCTTCGCGCAGCAGCTCGTCGGCGATCTGCACGCCCGACGAGCCTGCCCCGACGACCAGGACGGCGCCGGCTAGGAGCTGCTCCGAATTGCGGTAGTCGGCCGAATGCAGCTGCGTGACGCCGGCCGCATCCGGCACAACCGCAGGTCGGACGGGGTTCTGGAACGGACCTGTCGCGGCCACCACGTTCAGCGTCTCGACGATGCCTTGGGACGTCTCGACCGTGAAGCCCGGACGCCCGGGCCGACGATGCACCTTGCGCACCTCGACACCACAGCGGACCGGAGCCTCGATCAGCTTTGCATAATCGACGAAATAGTCGGCGACCTGCTCCTTCGTCGCGAAGCTGTCGGGATGGGTGTCGGCGAAGACCATGCCGGGAAAACGGTCGTGCCAAGCCGGACCGTTGGCCACGAGCGAGTCCCAACGGCCCGAGCGCCAGCGTTCGGCGATGCGGGCACGTTCGAGCACGAGGTGCGGCAGGCCATGCGCCCGAAGATGCTCGCTCATGGCCAGTCCCGCCTGGCCGGCACCGACCACGAGCGTGTTGATCTTGTCTGCTGACATTGGTGAGCCATCCTTTCTGAGGCGATCCGGGACACCCGCGGATCCGGAAGACAGACCGTGCCCGGATGAAGGCCAGGGCGGCCGATGTCCCACAAGCGTAGCGGATGCGGCAGGACCGGAAAGCAGGCTTAACCGAAACCGCGCGTCGGTATTTCCGAGGTGGCCGCCCGGCGGATGCCGAACTATAGATCTCCCGGCACCCCGTAGCTCGGTGCACCCGTCGGATGAAGAGCGCGGGTCACATAGGCGTCGAGTTGCGGCTGGTACAAAGTCCAGAGCGCTTCGAGAGCGGCAACCGGGCAATCCTCCGTCCAGTCCACCCGCAGATCCGCCACGGGCCAGGACACGGTGTCGACGAGCTTGAGACCCGCCGAATGAATCGGCCCGGCTTCGCCACCGCATGCGAGGCCCGCCCGCATGGCGAGAAGCAGGCGATCGCCCAAATGGCCCTGTGAGGCCCCGAAGCTCTCAACCATGGCGGCCGGCACTTGGCAGTCCGCCAGGAGGTTGCCGCCGCAGGCGACGTTCTCGCCTTCGGCGCTCGCCCACACCCCAAGCGCTCGCGGGCCGGAATGGATCGCGGTCCGCCCACGGTTGTCGACAGCCAGTACCTGACGGTAGTCCATATACTCCGTCGAGTCGCGCACGGCCGCAATCGCCTGCTCGGCGCTCGCCCCGAGTGCCATCAAGTCGAGCACGCGCGTCCCGAGCGCCGGGTCTGTGATGTTCTGGCTCGCCACCGCCCCGACGCGCGCGCGCGCATGGGCGCAGCGGGCTGCCACCGCAGGCGACGATGACGCGACCGCCATTCCGAACCAGCCTGTATCGGCGCAGCGCGCAACGATCGAGAATGTCATGGACGCGCCTCGGGAATGACCGCGATGGCGTCGACCTCGACCAGCCATTCCGGCCGGGCGAGGGCCGAGACCACGATGCCGGTCGAGACCGGGAACACGCCCTTCAGCCATTTGCCGACAACCCGGTAGACCGCCTCCCGATAGCGCGGATCGACAAGATAGATCGTGATCTTGCAGATGTGTTCGAGCTCGGAGCCAGCCTCCTTCAGCAGGGTGGCGATATTCGACATGGCCTGCTCGGTCTGCCCGGCGGCATCACCGATCGCCACGCTTTCGGAGGTGTTGAGGTCCTGCCCGATCTGGCCGCGCACGAACACCATGGTGCCCCGCGCCACCACGGTCTGGCACAGGTCATTGTCGAGCTTCTGCTCGGGATAGGTGTCCTTTGTGTTGAAAGGCCGAACGCGTGTGTGGACCGTCATGGGGCACGTCTCCAGAGGCGAGCACGGGTGGAGGTCGACCCTAAAGCTCAGCATTCCACAGATGTGCGGCAGGTCGCCTCGGTGCCGCAAGACGGCAATTGCGTTGCATTGCTTTGCAAAATCCTCGGAACGCGTCGGGAGATGAGGCCGGCGACGATCGTCGCCGTGGCTCAAGCCATCCGGGTCAGTCCGCGAGCAGTTGCCCTTTGCTGAGCCGAAAGACGGCCGCGCGGCGATGCCCTTCCATGCCTTCCGTCGCGCTCTGCCGGGCTGCCGGGGGTGCCACGGCAGCCACGCCGCGTTCGTCGAGCCACTGGTGGGTGCAGATCTTCACATAGGACCCGACCCAGAGGCCCCCCGTGTAGCGGCCGGCCGCCATGGTGGGGAGCGTGTGGTTCGTGCCGCAGCACTTGTCGGAGTAGACGACGCTCGACAGCGGGCCGATGAACAGCGAGCCGTAGTTGCGCAGGACCTTGGCCGTGGCGTGGGGATCGCGGGTGTGGACCTGCAGATGCTCGGCCGCGATGAAATCCGAGTAGCCGATCATGGCCTGCTCGTCGGCGCAGACCACGATCTCTCCGTAATCACGCCAGGCTTCGCCGGCGACGTTGGCGGTCGACAGGGTCTTGAGCTGACGCTCGACCTCCGCGAACGTCGCCTCCGCCAGGGCGCGGTCGGTCGTAATAAGCCCGACCCGGGTCCGCACGTCGTGTTCCGCCTGGGCCAAAAGGTCGGTCGCGATCATCTCCGGCTCGCCGGTCTCGTCGGCGACCACGAAAATCTCGCTCGGCCCGGCCAGCTGGTCGATGCCGACAGGCCCAAAGACCTGCCGCTTCGCTTCGTTCACATAGGCATTACCCGGACCGACGATCTTGTCGACAGCCGGGACGCTCTCCGTGCCAAAGGCCATCGCGGCGATCGCCTGCGCGCCGCCGATCCGGAAGATGCGGTCGGCGCCGGCCAGGTGACAGCCGGCAACCATGGCCCGGTGGGCGCCCGGGGGGAGACAGGCGATTACCGTGTCGCATCCCGCGACCTTGGCCGGCACGATGGTCATGACAGGCGCCGAGAGGATCGGGTAGCGGCCTCCGGGCACATAGGCGCCAATCGTCTCGATCGGGATCACCCGATGGCCGAGGTGCAGGCCCGGCAGCGCTTCGATCTCGAGGGGCAGGATCGTGGCGAGCTGCGCTTCCGCAAAGGCACGCACGCGGGCGATGGCGAACTCGGTGTCCCGGCGGGTTTGCGGGTCAAGGGCCTCAACGGCCGCATGGCGGTCGGCCATGGACACCTCGAACTCGGGTACATCGGCCTTGTCGAAAACCTTCGAATACTCGCGCACGGCCGTGTCGCCCCGCGCACGGACGGCGGCAAGAACATCCTTGACCGTACCCTCGATGGCGACGTTGTCGCCCTCGGCGTCGCGCTTGGATGTTTTGACATATTGGATCTTCGCTCTCAGCGACACAGCCAAGACCTGCATGGGAACCTCCGATCGAGAACAGCCTGCACCCTCTCGGGAATGCCACGACACATCAACGCGTGAAACGCGCGTGGTGAGAATTCTGCACAGACGCGGTCGGCACGCCGCTGGATGCGGTGACGTCCACGCGGCCGAACCCAACACCATGGATGTCGCGGGCGCACTCCGTTCCAGCACGTGCGCTGGGTTTCGTTTCGCCGGCGGACCGTAACCGCCAGAGCAGCCGGCACCGATCGCCAAGCGTTTGATCGGGAGGTGTGCTTCAGGTCGTCGATCTGCGCTAGGGTCCGGACCCACAAGGGCATTGGCATTTTGGACAGCCTGAGATCCACGCATTCTGCGAGGAGACGCGGGATAGATCGAGAGTTTTTCTGGTTGTTGGATGCCCAGTTTGCAACGATCGCACCGCATCTGCCCACCGATACGCGTGGCAAGCCCCGGGTCGACGATCGGCGGGTGATCAGCGGCATTGTCCATGTCCTGAAGTCGGGCGCGCGGTGGCCTATGCGCTATCCGCTTATGGGCCGCGCAAGACGCTCTACAACCGCTTCGTCCGATGGGTCGCCAAGGGCGTTTGGACCGATCTCTTTCAGGCCCTTGCGACGGCGGGTGGACCGCCCGTTCCTGTGATGATCGACTCCTCGGCCGTGAAGGCCCATCGGTCGGCATCGGCGGTGAAGGGGCGGAGCAAGCCAGGGCCCACGGCCTGCGCAGCAGGCCGGGGTGGCGCGCGGAGGGGAAGGTCATCAAGCCATTGGTCGCTCCCGCGGCGGGCGCAGCACCGAAATCCACGCCCTGACGGACCGGCTTTGTCGGCCGATCGACTTTCTGCTCACCCCTCTCCGAACGGAGTTTTTCAACACAATCCGCCAGATCGGCCGTCCCGGCCATGTTGTCTGGCTCGACGTCTGTTTTCGACGCCTATCTTTCGTGACCGCGCCGGACCTGAAGATTGGCGACGTTAACGTCCGCAGATCCTCTGTTGACATTTGTCGAGCCGTAATCGACGAACCTTAAGCTTGCTTGGATGCTGTGCCGGATGCGACGCCAAGGTCTGTCGTGCGATAAAGCTTGCAAGAATGATGAGTTAAACCTGCGATTTCAGAACAAGCAGGAGCGCTCTTATGGTGACGAGCATCACCAGAGCGCGAGGTAAGGAAACGGACGGATGCAACGCTTTATCAATGATCCTGACCGGGTCGTAGAAGACACGGTCAGTGGGTTCGTGAAGGCGCACGCCGATTTGGTGAGGCTCGGCAACAATCCCCGGGTGGTGATCGCCGCCAACGCACCCACCCTCGGCAAGGTGGGCGTCGTAACGGGCGGCGGCTCGGGGCACGAGCCTGCCTTCATCGGCTATGTCGGGCGCGCCATGCTCGACGCCGTCGCGGTGGGTGAACTGTTTTCTTCGCCGACTGCAAGGAGCTTCCACGACGCCATCAAGGCCGCGGACGGCGGCAAGGGCGTGGTCTGCCTTTATGGTAACTACGCGGGCGACAACATGAATGTGAAGATGGCGACGCGGCTGGCCGCCAAGGACGGCATCGAAGTCGCGACCGTGGTCGCCAACGACGACGTCTGCTCGGCCGGTCCCGAGGCGCGCGAGAAACGGCGCGGGGTTGCGGGCGAGATCTTCATGTGGAAGTGCGGGAGCGCTATGGCCGCCGCCGGTGCCAATCTCGAAGCCGTCCGCGCTACGGCCCAGAAGGCTATCGATAACTGCCGCTCGATCGGCGTCGGACTGGGCCCGTGCACGCTGCCGGCCGTCGGGCATCCCAATTTCACCATCGAGGCAGGTACGATAGAGATCGGCATCGGTCATCATGGCGAGCCGGGCATTCGGGTCGAGCCATTGAAGAGCGCGGCCGAAACCGCACGTGACATGTGTGCAATCGTGCTCGACGACCATGGTCTTTCTTTGGGGTCGGAAGTGGCAGTCCTGATTTCGGGGCTCGGGGCCACACCCCTCAACGAGCTTTATATCCTGAACGATACCATCGCTGCCGAGATTGAGGCACGCGGTCTGAAGATTCACCGGACATTCGTGGGCAACTACTTCACCTCGCTCGAGATGGTCGGAGCGACCCTGACCATCATGGCACTCGACGACGAGTTGAAGACGTTGCTTGATGTCGAGGTCCGCTGTCCGGCCCCTTTCTGATCGAAGTGTCTCCGAGGAAGAGCATTCCATGCAACACTTCAGCAACGCGGCGACCGGCGACATCGTCCTTGCCATGGCCGACCGGATCATCGCCAACAAGGCCTATCTAAGCGAAATCGACGGCAAGATTGGAGACGGCGACCACGGGGTAAACATGGCCAAGGGATTCGGCATGGCCGCCGACCGCCTGCGGGACGGGTCCTATCGCCTGTCCGAGGCCTTGGATACGCTTGGCACCGTGCTGATGAGCGAGATCGGTGGCTCGATGGGACCGCTCTACGGTGTCATGTTCACGGGCTTCGCCGAGTCGCTGCCGAAGAGCGATGCCGTCGACTCGACCGCCTTCAGCCGCATGCTGCATGCGGGCCTCGACGAGGTGCAAAGCATCGGCGGGGCGAAGGTCGGCGACAAGACCCTGCTCGACACCTTGATTCCCGCCATCGAAGCTTTCGACCAGGCCACCGGCTCCGGCGCCACGTTCCAGAACGCCTTGGTGGCTTTGAGAACGGCTGCCGAAGCGGGCCGCGACAGCACGATCGATCTTGTTGCCAAGATCGGTCGCGCGAGCCGCCTCGGCGACCGCTCGCGCGGCGTGCTCGATGCGGGCGCAACCTCTTGTGCGCTTATACTTGTTACCCTGGCCGAGGGCGTGACGATGAAGCTTACATCCTGACGTTGCCGGCCGCATTCGGCAAAGCCCGACCTGGTTCCGGCGCCAGGGGCGAGCGCTGTATGGCAGGGCAGCATGAACAAGGCTGTGCTGCGCAGGGGCAAGGGGAGCTTGGGCGCTACCCAAACACCATCGTCCGCGGCCCCGAGCGGGGTATCTTCAACATTTCGGTTGATTCCAAGCGCTTGGCCCTGATCACCGTAGCCGGGAAACTCAACACTCACTCCGGCCTGCATGACTGCTTCATCACCCCGGACGCGGTTCCGGCTCGGCAGGCAGCCGCGCTCTGCTCGGGGCGCCTTCGCTGCGGCCCGGGTCGACCCTCCATGCGAGCGGCTTCTTCGATGCCGCCTCGTTCTTGGCAAGACGATCTCGCGCGAAGCAGCGGGACATCGATGACTGCATCAGGGCTGCAAGCGATCCGATGGGATTTCTGCCGCCCGTTGTTTCAACTCGTTCCGGAGGCTTGATGGTGGACCCACTGTTGCGCGTGGAGGGACTCCGCAAGTCCTTCGGAGGTGTTGTCGCACTCAAGAACGGTCGCTTCGAGCTCGCCCCCGGGTCGGTTCACGCCCTTTGTGGCGGCAATGGAGCCGGAAAGTCGACCTTCCTCTCCATCCTCATGGGCATTCAGAAGCGCGACGGCGGCACGATCTGGCGAGGCGGGCAGAAAGTCGAGTTCGCGAGTCCCGCGGAAGCGCTGGCGTCCGGCATCGCGATCATCGAACAGGAGCTCAGCCCCGTCCCGCATATGACGGTCGCGGAGAACATTTATCTCGGGCGCGAGCACGCCGGGCGATTGGGCGGCATCGATTTTCGAGCCATGAACAAGGCCGCCCAGGCGCTGCTCGACACGCTCGCCTTCGAGATCCGCTCGACCCGGGTCATGGCAACGCTGTCGGTCGCCGAGATGCAGCTCGTCGAGATTGCCAAGGCACTGAGCCACGACGCCGAGGTCATCTTCATGGATGAGCCGACTTCGGCGCTCGGCGAACGGGAAGCGCAGCACCTTTTCACAGCCATCGGACGTCTCAAAGCGCAGGGACGCGGCATCGTCTACGTTTCCCACCGCCTGTCCGAGATCTTCCAGATCGCCGACAGCTACACCGTGTTCCGCGACGGCGCCTATGTTGGCTCGGGCGCCTTGGCGGCCGTTGATCGCGCCGGATTGATCAAGATGATCGTCGGCCGGGACCTCGGCGAAGAACATATCAAAGCCAACGCACCGACCGAGACGGTCGGGATCGAGGTCAAGGGCCTAGCCAGTCCTGGCCGGATCGACAACGTTTCATTCGCGGTCCGCAAGGGGGAAATTTTTGGGATCTATGGGCTGATGGGCTCCGGTCGCACGGAGATCTTCGACTGCCTGTTCGGCCTCGACCCGAAAGCATCGGGACAGATCCTGCTCGACGGCGCTCCGACCAGGATCGAAAAACCTTCGGACGCGATGCGCGCCGGCTTGGCGCTTGTCACCGAGGACCGAAAAAAGACAGGCCTCAACCTGTCGGACTCGGTGCGCGCCAATATCGCGCTCGCGAGCCTGCCGGAGATGAGCCCGGCTTTCGTGATGCGTGGTGCCTCCGAAGCTGCCGCCAGCCAAGCAATGATCGGCCGCTTCAGCATCAAGGCCGCCCGCGACCGGATGGCGGTGTCCGGGCTGTCGGGCGGCAATCAGCAGAAAGTCGTGCTCGGCAAGTGGTTCCTGCGCGATCCACGCGTCCTGCTGCTCGACGAGCCGACCCGCGGCGTCGATGTAGGGGCCAAGCGCGAGATTTACCGCATCATCTGCGATTTCGCGGCATCGGGCGGCACCGTCGTGATGATCTCGTCGGAAATCGACGAAGTCCTCAGCCTGTCCGACCGCATCATGGTCATGCGCGGCGGGCGCTCGGTCGGAACCCTTGATCGTGGCGAGGCCAATGCGACGTCCCTCGTTCACCTGTCCACGTGATCGTCGTCGGATCGCCTGAAGCGCAACGGGAGTGAGTCTCTTTGTCTGATACGAACACAAAAGCCGCGCGGGGCTGGCTCGGGTCGGACAGCCCCCGCCTGCTCATTCAGGAATACGGCATCTTTATCGCGTTCCTGATCCTGGTCGCGGTTCTGGCGGCATCGAACCAGTTCTTCCTGACGCCCGGCAACGTCTCGAACATCCTGCTGCAAACATCGATCAACGGCGTGCTGGCGATCGGGATGACCTTCGTGATCCTCACCCGCGGGATCGACCTGTCGGTGGGCTCCGTCGTTGCCCTGGCGGGCATCGTCAGTGCGAGCCTGGTAACGTCATCGGCATCGGCCACCGTTCCCGGCGGACCCTACCCGGTGATCGTGGCGCTGGCCGTCGGCATCCTCGTGGGAATGGCGAGCGGCTCGCTCGTCGGCGTGATCGTGTCGCGTTTTGCCGTGCCGGCTTTCGTGGCCACGCTCGGCATGCTGTCGGCGGCGCGCGGTTTGACCCTGATCTACGGCGGCGGCCGGCCCGTTCCCAGCC
>CALMOK010000265.1:5532-7828 GCA_937871825.1 uncultured Alphaproteobacteria bacterium | reverse complement strand
AGGTTGAAGGCGATGACGTTGCCGGTGCGGATCTGCTGGGCGGCCCCGAACACCCGGCCGATCATGGCCTGCACCGAATCGGCCGCCGCGGTCCGGTCCTCGAAGGGTTTCAGCCGCACCACCATGAAGCCCGCGTTGGGCTCGCTCACGCTGTCCAGGAACGAGAAGCCGATCACCGAGAAGGTATCGGCGACCTGGGGCATCTTGAGCAGCATGTCCTCCATAGTCTTCACCGTTTCGCCCGTGCGCGACACGGAAGCGCCATCGGGAAGTTGGACCACCACGAAGAAGGCGCCCTGGTCCTCCTCGGGCAGGAAGCCGGTCGGCGTTCGCAAGGCCGCGAAATAGATGCCAACCCCGAAGCCGGCGATCACCAGCAGGCTGACGGCGCTGAACCGCACGAGCCGGCGGACCACGGCGGTGTAGCCGAGGCGCGTCCGGTCGATCGCGCCCAGAACCTTGGCCATGATGCCGCGCTTGTGCCCGCCCGGCCGCAAGAAGATGCCGCAAAGCGCCGGTGAAAGGGTCAGCGCGTTGATCGCCGAAATCAGCATGGCGACGCTGATGGTGACGGCGCATTGCCTGAACAGCACGCCCGTCAGCCCGGGGATGAAGGCGATGGGCACGAACACCGACAGGAGCACCAGCGTGATGGCGATGATGGGCGCCGTGATTTCGGACATCGCCTTCTTGGTGGCCTCGCCCGGCGTCAGGTGCGGCTCGGCCTCCATCACGCGTTCGACGTTTTCCACCACCACGATGGCGTCGTCGACCACGATGCCGATGGCCAGAACCATGGCGAGCAGCGACACCGTGTTGGCCGAGTAGCCGATCGCCAGCAGCACCGCGAAGGTGCCGATGAGGCTGACCGGGACCGCCACGGCCGGGATGATGGTGGCGCGGAAGTTGCCCAGGAACAGGAACACCACCAGCACGACGAGCACGAAAGCTTCGCCGATCGTTTTCAGCACTTCGCGAATGGTGTCGTTGACGAAGGTGGTGGAGTCGTAGACGGACTTGAACTTCAGCCCTTCGGGAAAGCGTTTGGACACCTTGGCGAGCGTCGCGTTGACGGCCGCCGCCGTTTGAACCGCGTTGGCGCCGGGCGACAAATAGATGCCGAGCGCCACGGCCGGCTTGCCGTCGAGCCGGCTGATGTTGTCGGAATTCTGCGCCCCCATCTCGACCCGGGCGACGTCGCGCACCCGAAGAACCGAGCCGTCCGGGCTCGCCCGCACCACGATGTTGCCGAACTCCTCCGGCGTCGTGAGGCGCCCCTTGGTCTGCACGTTGAACTGGAACTGCTGGTCGTTGTCGATCGGCTGGGCACCGATACGGCCCACCGGCGCCTGGACGTTCTGCGACTCGATCGCGTTGATGATTTCGGACGGCGCCATGCCGAGGTTGTTCAACCGCTGGACATCGAACCAGATCCGCATGGAATATTTGAGCTTGCCGAACAGCGAGGCCTGACCGACGCCCGCCGTGCGCGACAACTCGTCCAGCACGTTGATGGTCACGTAATTGGTGACGAACAGCGGGTCCTGCTGGCCGTTGTCGCTGTAGAACATCATGAATTGCAGCACGGCCGAGGAGCGCTTCTGCACCGTCAGGCCCTGCAGCTGAACCTCGGACGGCAGCTGCGAAAGTGCCGTCTGCACCCGGTTGTTGACGTTCACGGTGTCGATGTTGGGGTCCGAGCCAAGCGCGAACGACACCGTGAGGTTGTAGCTGCCGTCGTTGCCGCTCGAGGATTTCATGTAGAGCATCTGGTCGACGCCCACGATCTGCGCTTCGAGCGGCTGGGCCACCGCGCTTTCCACAACGGCCGCCGAGGCGCCGGGGTAGTTGGCCGCCACCTGCACCTGCGGGGGCACGATATCGGGGAACTGCGCCACGGGGATGCGGGTCAGCGCCAAGCCGCCGGCGATCGTCAGGATGATGGCGATCACGATGGCGAGGCGGGGACGGTCGACGAATACGGAGGAAATCATGGCGGGGCGTGTCCGGCTGCCCGGTCGGCGAACACAGCCGGGCCGATCGCGTGGGAAAGTGGGATGAGTGTCAGGGAGCGGCCTTGCTGGCCTGGTCGGCCGCCGTCGGGGCGGCCGGCGCGGGGGCGACGGGCTGGCCGGGTTTGACCTTCTGGACACCCTCGGCCACCACGGTCTGCCCTTCGCTCAAGCCGGCGATCACGCCCGCCACGGTGGGAGTCGACTGGCCGAGCTTGACCGGCGTCTTGATCGCCTTGTTGTCGGCATTCACGACGTAAACCGAATCGCCCTGCTGATCGGTC
>CALMOK010000265.1:1588-5522 GCA_937871825.1 uncultured Alphaproteobacteria bacterium | reverse complement strand
GGATCGCCGCGCGGGGGACCGACAAGACCTCGACGGGTTGGACGCCCTCGAGCAGGACCGGGATGAACTCGCCATCCACCAGTTCGCGCGTGGCGGACCCGGGCGATTGTTCGGGCAGGAGCGGGTTGGGGATGGTGCCGCGCAACGTGATCGTGTCGGTCGAGGCCGCGATCGTGTTGTCGACGAAATCGACGCTCCCGACCTGTGCGTAGGTACGGCCATCCGGCAGGACGATCCGAATACGGACGGCGTTCGTGCCCTTCCCGGCATAGCGCGTCCGCAGTTCGATCGCGCTCCGCACCGAGATCGGAAACACCACATACATGGGGTCCTGCCCCACGATGGTGGCGAGCGTGCCGCTGCCTGGTGAAACGACGTTGCCGGTCGTGATGGCGGTGCGGCCGATCTTGCCGTCGATGGGCGCGGCGATGATGGTGTAGCCGAGTTGGATCTGCGACGTGCGCAGGGTCGCGCGGGCCGCCAGCAACTGCCCGGTCAGGTTGCCCTGGTTGGCCTTGGCGGCATCGACGGTCGACTGCTGGCCCGCCGGCGAGGTCAGCAGGGTTTCGGCCCGGTTCAGCGTCAGGTTGGCGTTTTGCAGCTGTGCTTGGATCTGGTCGATCGTCGCCTGCTTGGCGGCGACATCCGCCTCAAAAGGCGGCCGCTCAAGGCGGTACAGCACGTCGCCGGTTTTGACCTCCTGACCTTCCTTGAAGACGATCTGGTCGATAAAGGCCGTCACCCGCGCCACAAGGTTGACCTGCTGCTCGGCCTGGATGCGGCCGATGAAGCGTTCGGTTTCGACAATCGCGGTCTTGCCGACCTTGACGACGCCCACGGCCGGCGGCCCGGCGCCCGGCGCCTGGGCCCGAGCCGGAGTGACCAGGAAGGCGACCACGAAGCTCGCGAGCAACGCACGGATCATCGAAACCTCGCTTTCAATCAAGCCTGGCGATCACCCGAGGCCCGCGACGGCGGAACTGCCTTTGCGCCGGCGAACCCCGTCTTCCATTCGTCCAGCGAGCCGTGTTGGCAAGGCACAAAGCCCTGGCCTTGCAATTCAAGATAGCTTTGCATCTTGCAACGCAAAAAAAAAGCCCCGCCGAAGCGGGGCCAGGATTCGATCGCCGCGACGCCGATGGTCAGCGGCAGATTCGGCGGGGTCCGTAATAGGTTTCCCGCACGAAGCAGCGCGGCCTGCCGTAGCCCGGACCATCGTAGAAACGGGGACCACCACCGTACCGATAGCCGCCGCCATACCCGCCGCCATAGCCACGGCCATAGCCGTCCTGCTTGCAATAGCCGTAATGGGACCGGTGACCATACGGGCCGCAGCCGTCGGCGATCAGGGTCACGGCGCCGTTCGACAACGTGGGCTCGGGCGCCAGCGGCATGGCCTGGACCGAAGCCGACGCACCCATGGCCAGAGCCATGGCGACCGCGGCCAAACGAAGCGTGTGACGCATTTTCAATCTCTCCCATGAGCGTCCCGAGCAGTTATCGCTCGCGACCATGAAGGACGCTGAGAACGTTCATAACGTTCCATGGATGAACGGTAGATGGATAAACGGCCGACGTGCGAAGGGCACGATTGCGCACAAACCAATGCTCGTCGCGCCGCTTACCCAAGGCCAGCGATGGCCTGGGCACGTAGTACTCTGCCCGGCCGTCGTGATGGCGTCCCGACAAGGATGCCGCCCACGATCCCCACGCTGTCGATCATCCGCGGTCCCGGCCGACACCGGGCCGGTCCCTTCGACCGCGGGCCTTTCCGTCCCGCCTTGATTTGAACGGGTCCAGACCTTTGATAAGGGATGTTTGGCGGCTTTCGCCAGCCCGCCCGAGGTCACATTGTCCCAACTCACGCCGATCGAACCCAATCCCTTCTTCGCGTCCTGGACCACGCCCTTCGGCATGGCCCCGTTCGATGCGATCGTGCCGGAGCATTTCGGGCCCGCCTTCGAGCGCGGAATGGCCGAGCATGCGGCCGACATCGCGGCGATCGTGGCTGATCCGCGCGAGCCGGATTTCGACAACACCGTCCGGCCGCTTGAACGCGCCGGGACCTTGTTGTCGAAGGTCAACCGGGTGTTCTGGAACCTGACGGGCGCACACACCAGTCCGGCGCTCCAGGCCATCGAACGGACTATCTCGCCGATGCTGGCGCGTCATTACCAGGCTATCACGACCGATGAGGGCCTGTTCCGCCGTCTCAAGGCGGTGAACGGACGGCGAGACGCGCTCGACGCCGAGCAGGCGCGAGTGCTCGACCTCACGCTGGACAGCTTCGTGCGCGGCGGCGCCGACCTCGACCCTGAGGCCAAGCGCAGGCTCGCCGTCATCATGGAACGCTTGGCCGTGCTTGGCACGGAGTTCAGCCAGAACGTGCTCGCCGCCGAGCGGGATTACCAGCTCGCCCTTGATGGCGACGGCGACCTCGACGGCCTGCCGGACAGCCTTCGCGACGCGGCGGCACAGGCCGCCATTGAGCGGGGCCAGCCGGGCAGCCACATCATAACGCTCTCACGATCGCTCGTGGTGCCTTTTCTGCAGTTCTCGACCCGGCGAGACCTGCGCGAAAAGGCCTATGCGGCCTGGATCGGACGGGGAGACGGTGGTGCGCACGACACGCGCGGCCTCGTGGCCGAGATGGTGCAGCTGCGGGCCGAGCGCGCGTCGATCCTCGGATACCCGACCTTCGCCCATTACAAGTTGGCCAACACCATGGCCAAGACCCCCGAGGCGGTCTTGAGCCTTCTCGACCAGGTGTGGACCAAGGCCAAGGACCGGGCGCGGATCGAGGAGGACGACCTGCTCGCCGCGGTCGCCGCCGAGGGTGGCAATTTCGACCTCGCCGGTCATGATTGGCGCTACTACGCCGAAAAGGTGCGCCTCGCGCGCTATAATCTCGACGAAGCGGAAATCCGATCCTATTTCGCGCTCGACAACGTCATGGCGGCGGCTTTCGACACGGCGAACCGGCTGTTCGGCCTCAACTTCGTCGAGCGGCATGACGTGCCGGTTTACCATCCGGACGTGCGCGCCTTCGCGGTGACTGACGGGGACGGCCGCCACCTCGCCCTGTTCCTGGGCGATTACTTCGCGCGCCCTTCCAAGCGCAGCGGGGCCTGGAACTCGGGGTTCAGGACCCAGGAGAACATGGACAGCGAGGTCCGGCCCATCGTCGTCAACGTGATGAATTTCGCGCGGGGCCGCGCCGACGAGCCGAGCCTGCTCACCATCGACGACGCCCGCACCCTGTTCCACGAGTTCGGCCACGCGCTGCACTGCATGCTGTCGGACGTCACCTATCCGTCGATCGCCGGCACCAGCGTGGCGCGCGACTTCGTCGAATTTCCCTCGCAGCTCTACGAGCACTGGCTGATGCGGCCCGAGGTGCTCAAGCGCTTCGCCCGGCACGCCGTGACGGACGAGCCGATTCCGGACCACCTCGTCGAGCGCATCAAGCAGGCGCGCAACTTCAACCAGGGGTTCGCGACGGTTGAGTATTGCGCCTCGGCCTATGTGGACCTCGGCTTCCACCTGCTCGATGGGGCGGCCGCCGCCAACGTCGAAGCCGACGCCTTCGAGCGGGACGCGCTCGCCCGCATCGGCATGCCGGGGCCGATCGCGATGCGCCATCGCACCCCGAGCTTTTCTCACGTGTTCTCGGGCGACGGCTATTCGGCGGGTTATTATTCCTATCTTTGGTCCGAAGTGTTGGACGCCGACGGGTTCGGGGCCTTCGAGGAAACCGGGGACGTGTTCAACCCCGTTTTGGCCAAACGGCTTCGCGACCATGTTTACTCGGCCGGATCCCTCAAGGAGCCGGCCGAGGCTTATCGACTGTTCCGGGGCCGCATGCCGGAGGTCGCCACCCTGATCGAGAAACGCGGGCTGGCTTGAACCGGATCGCCGTGTTCCAGCGGGCGGC
>CALMOK010000265.1:0-1578 GCA_937871825.1 uncultured Alphaproteobacteria bacterium | reverse complement strand
CCCGATGAAATGGTCCCCCCAGCAGGACGCGGCCTTGTCGGCCGTGTCGACCTGGCTGAAGAGCGGCGAGAATCAGGTGTTCCGGCTGTTCGGCTATGCGGGCACCGGCAAGACCACCCTGGCCCGCACGCTCGCGGCGGATGTCGACGGCGAGGTCGCCTTCGGGGCCTTCACCGGCAAGGCGGCGCTGGTGCTCCGGCACAAGGGGTGCGCCAACGCTTCCACCATTCACAGCCTGATGTACCGCACCCGTGAGGCCGACACCGACACGCCTTCCTTTGTGCTCAACAAGGAAAGCACGGCCGCAAAGGCGGACCTCATCATCATCGACGAATGCTCCATGGTGGACGAGGACCTCGGCCGCGACCTCCTGTCCTTCGGCACACCGGTGTTGGTGCTCGGTGATCCGGCGCAGATCCCACCCGTCAAGGGTGGCGGGTTCTTCACCGACGCTGAACCCGACGTCATGCTGACGGAAGTTCACCGGCAGGCCGCCGACAACCCGATCGTGGCGCTCTCGATGCAGATCAGAGAGGGCGGTCGCTTGAGCCTCGGTCAATATGGGGAAAGCCGCGTCATCCGCCGCCAGCAGCTCGGCGCCGCGGCCGTGACCCGTGCCGACCAGTTGCTCGTGGGGACCAACAAGTCGCGTCGCGCCTTCAATAGCCGCATGCGGGAACTGCTCGGGTTCAGCCATCCCATGCCGGAGGTCGGCGAGAAGCTGGTCTGCCTGCGCAACGACAAGAAAAAGGGTTTGCTGAACGGCGGAACCTTTATGGTCGACACGCTCCACCCCATGCGCGGCGACAGGCTCAAGATGAGCGTCACGCCCGAAGAGGATCGGACCAAGAAGGCGATCAAGATCAGCGTGTTGCCGGATTATTTCGAAGGCAAGGAAGACGAGCTGCCTTTGGCGGTCCGGCGCGAGTCGGACGAGTTCGACTACGGCTACGCGCTGACGGTCCACAAGGCGCAAGGCTCGCAGTGGGATTCAGTGGTGCTGTTCGATGAAAGCTACGCTTTCCGCGAACACCGCAGCCGTTGGCTTTACACGGGACTGACACGCGCCGCCGAAAAGATCGTCGTGGTGCTCGACTGACGACCAAGGTCGGACAACGGCTTGACGGGTGCAACTTGCTGCCCGCCGCCACGTTGACCGACTCATCGCGCCTTCAACCTCGACCCATCCGTCGAACGGCGGCGCTCCCTCTTAGCTGGAGGACGATATGTCCCGTTCCGTCAAATCGACGATTGGCCCACGCCTCAGTGCCGTTCTTCTCGCCGCTCTCACCTTTGTTGGCGGCAGCGGGCTCGCCGACGCACAAGTCATCAGACCTCCTGGAGGCACAGGCAATCCGTCCCATGGCAATGGCCCGGGAAGCGGTTTCGGGGGTCGAAACGATGGTGGTGGGATAGGACGCCCAGGCTTCGGCGACAACGGCGATCGGTTCGGTGACGGCGGGTTTGGCCGGGGAGATCATGGGCCGGGTTTTTCGAACGGCAACGCCCCGCGCCCCTTTGCCTCGTCGGGGTCGAACGGGGTTGGCCGTGGCTTCAATGGACGTCCTGATCGACGGG
>CALMOK010000264.1:22039-24926 GCA_937871825.1 uncultured Alphaproteobacteria bacterium | reverse complement strand
AAATGGGGGGGCGAGTCCCATCCAAAAGGAGGCGCCATATCGGCCGAGGCCGATCGGGAGCCTGTGGGTGGCATCCAAAGACACGACGGCGCCGCGCCGGACAGCCAATCCAGCCCGCGAAAGGATGGGTTCCGCCCCACATCGCCCGGCAAGGTCCCGCATGCGATGCGGAACGATACCCTGCTCCCCGCAAAAGCCGAGGAAGGAGGACGCCAGGGCCGAAGCGGCCTCGGCGATTTCACCCGTCGCGCATTCGGCCCAGATCCCAGGCTCGGCACCCGCGAGGCGGATCGCGAACCGCCCATGGCCGGGCTGGGCGACGGCCTCGAAGCGCACGTCGGCCGCGACATCGGCGAGGCGGTGGTTGGTCGTTTCGTCCACCACCCAGGCGAATTTCGCCGGAAGCCTCCACAGCGCCGGATCGTCCACGAGCCGATCGGTCAAGTCCGCGACGGCAGCGCGACCGTCGAAGACTGCGTCGGGATCGTAGCCGGCGAAAGGGTTGGAAACCACGTTGCGGACCGCTTCCGCTTCTGGCGTCGGATCAAGCAAGGCGAGGCGGGAAAGCTCGTCGGTCAGGGCGTGAAGGCCCGTGTCGGCGATGCCACGCAGATGAAGGTTGCCGCGTCCCGTCAGTTCCACGTCGCCGTTGCCGAACCGCTCGGCCAGTGCGGCCAGGATGGCGGCTTGGTGGAGGGTGAGTTCGCCGCCACGCGGCTTGATCCGGACCAGCAGGCCGTCGCCCGACATCATGGGGCGGAGGGCGCCGGGGCACCAGCCGACCGAAAGGGCGCTATCGTTTCTCACGCGCCCTGCCCCAGCATGTCGGCGAGGATCGAGGCCGTCGAGTTTCGGCGCGATGTCCAGAACTGGCGGTCGATGGCAGCCGTGAAACGTCCCGCGATGGCGCGCGCGGCGGCCGGATTGTTGTCGAGGAGGAATTTCCGGACGGCGTCGTCCCCGCACGTCGCGGCGAACAGCATGTCGAAATGCCGGCTGTCGACCGCGTCGGTGGTGGCCGCGAAAGCGAACAGGTTGTCGACGGTTTCGGCGATCTCGGCCGCACCACGATGGCCGTGCCGCATTTGCCCGGCGATCCAGCGCGGGTTGCTCGCCCGGCCCCGCACCACGCGGGCGATCTCCTCCGGCAGGCTCCGCACCGCGAGGCGGCCGGGGGCCGTCGCATCCGCGTGGTAGAGCGCCGGGGTGCTGCCGAGCAGGCCCGCGGCGGCCGCGAAGCCGCCTTCGTGATCCGCGTAGGTCGAAGCGTCGAGGAGGTCGGTGCCCGGCAGGTCCTGCACATGGACGTAAAGGTCGGCCGCCCCGACCCGCTCGCGAAAGTCCACCGCGGCTTCCTGAGGCTCGCCCAGGCCGTAGGCGTGGGAGGTGGCGTCAAGGTATGCCTCACCGAGATCGGCGCGGTCGGTCCAGGCGTCCGAGCTGATCGTCCGCCCAAGCCCGATACCGTATTGCCCGGGCGCGGCGCCGAACACGCGGGGCGGAAGGGTCGACCCGCCGCCTTGCCGGGTCGCCTCCGCGAGCGCGTTCTCGGCGTCGTCCTCGTCGAGGTCGGCGACGGCGCGGCTCGCCGCGTCGAAGAGGGCGACCTGCTCCGGAAAGGTGTCGCGAAACAGGCCGGAAATCCGCAAGGTGACGTCGACGCGCGGCCATTCGAGCAAGGCCTGGGGCAGGATGTCATAGCCGAGAACGCGGCCCGACGCGTGATCCCAGCGCGGCCGCACGCCGATCAGCGCGAAGGCCTGGGCGAGGTCGTCGCCCCCGGTCCGCATCGTGGCGCTCCCCCATAGGTCGAGGACGAGGCGGCGCGGCCAGTCCCCGTGGTCCTGGGCGTAGCGCGTCATCACGGCACTCGCGACGGCGCGGCCAATCTCGTAGGCGGTGCGGGTCGGCACGGCGCGGGGGTCGACGGTGAACAGGTTGCGTCCGGTCGGCAAAACGTCGAGCCGGCCGCGCGACGGCGCCCCCGACGGGCCAGGCGGCACGAAGCGCCCGTCCAGCGCCGCCGTCAGGCCCCGCAATTCCGCCATCCCGCACGCCGCCAGTGCCGCCGCGGCAGGATCACCATCGGCCTCCTCGGGAAGCATCATGGCGGCGAGCGTGTCGGCGTGCCGGACGAGATCCGGGCTGTCGCCGAACACGTGCAGCCCGTCGCCGATCCGCATTTCCTTCACGTCGCAAAGCCACGCATCCAGGGCCGAGAGGGCTTCGCGCGGGTCCGCATCGGGCGCGATGCCGCTGTCGGAGGCGATGCCGCTGTCGCGCGCTTGCTCAAGGATGGCAGGGGCGAGCCGCTCGGCGCGACGCGGGTCGAGGGTTTCCGCCTGGGCGTATTCGTCGAGCAAAGTCTCAAGGGCGAGCGCCGCGCCGTGATGTCCAGCCCGCATCAAGGGCGGCGTCATGTGGCCGACGGTGACGGCCGCGATGCGCCGCTTGGCCTGGGCGGCCTCGCCGGGGTTGTTGACGATGAAGGGATAGATCACCGGCACGGGGCCGAGCACCGCCTCGGGCGCGCAGTTTTCGCTCAGCGCCACGGCCTTGCCGGGCAGCCATTCCAGCGTCCCATGGGTGCCGAGGTGAATCATCGCGTCGATTTTCACCACCAGCCGCAGCCAAAGGTAGAAGGCCACATAGGCGTGGCAGGGCGGCAGGGCGGCATCGTGGTAATCCGCCTTGCGGGAAGCGGGGGGTCCACGGTCGGGCTGGACGGCGACCAGAAAGGCACCGGCCCGCAGGTACCGAAAGGCGAAACCATCCCGCAGGGCGGGATCTTCAGCCGGTGCCCCCCAGGCCGCCATCACCTGCTGAACGAAGGCGGACGGCAGGTCGCCGAGGTGGCGCTCGTAATCGGCCAGGGACAGCACCGTTT
>CALMOK010000264.1:0-22029 GCA_937871825.1 uncultured Alphaproteobacteria bacterium | reverse complement strand
GTCGGCGAACAGGCCCGACGCCTGCAGGTCCTTCAGCGCCTGATCCAGCGTCTCGGCGGTATAGGGTACGCCGACGCGCAACCGCGTATAGGACAGCACCGTTTCCGGCTCGCCCTCGGCAAGCTGTTTCATCAACGACGGGGCATCCGGCATCGGTCCGATCGAAAAACCCTCCCGGCGCAGGTGATCGGCCACGCGCACGACGCTCGCCGGCGTATCGAGCCCCAGCGCGTAACCGGTGCGGCCGGCGCGGCCGGGATAATCAGACAGCACACAGGCAAGGCTCCGGCCTTGGCGCGGCAGCTTGCGCAGGCGCGCCCAGGCCAACGCCAGGTCGGCGGCATGCGCCACCCGGCCCGGTTCGGGCCGATGCACGAGGCGGGTGAATTCGAGGTCATCCCGGCGCTCCGCCTCGGCCTTGAACGAAACGGTTCCGGCCACCACCCGCCCGTCGACCTCGGGCAGCACCACGTTCATGGCGAGGTCGGCCGCGCCCAGGCCCCGGGTGGATCCCTGCCACTGTTCAAGCGTCGCCCCGGACAGCATGAGTTGGAGAACCGGCACGTCGGCCCCGTCGGTCACCCCGCCACCCTGCCCGCTTCGCGCCGAAAAGGCCGTGGTGTTGAGGATGACGTCCGGCGGGTCGGCTCGGAGAAAGGTGGCCAGCATGGTCTTGGCGGCCTTGTCCTTCAGGCTGGTCACGAACAGGCTCGATACCCGCGCGCCGCGCGCCGCCAGGGCGTCCGCCAGCGCAACGATCGGGGCGGTGTCGGCGGCGAGCAGGACGGACCGGTAGAACAGGATCAGCGCGTGGGGCGCGTTCGCCCTGGCAGAACGGCACCCTTCGGCGAACAGGCCGGCATGGGCCACGGGTTCCGGCTCGTTCCACGCGACGGATTGGCCGGCGCGCGCCGCCATGAAGCGAAGCGCCTGGGCGATGTTGGTCGCCCCGCCCTCCTGGAAATACAGCCACAAGCGCCGCAGGTCGTCTGGCGGGAGGGTCGAAGCCTGGTCGAGCCGCGCGTCGCCCCGGCCGTCGCCCGGCACCACCGCGAGGTGAAAGCCGTGCCGGCGAGCCGCGGCCCCGAGTTCATCGACGCCGTAGCGCCAATAATCGAGCCCACCCAGCAGCCGCACCAGAACGAAGCGCGCCTTGCGGGCGAGCCGTTCAACGAAGACATCGACGGAATAGGGATGCTGCAACTGCCTCAGGTTGGCGAGCCGCAAGCCCGGCAGGGCCTCGCCCTCGTTCGCCGCCGCGGTGGCCGCCACGCCGAGGTCGCTGTCGGTGAAGGACAGGACCACGAGTTCGGCAGGGCTTTGCCCAAGGTCGATCGCGGCCGCATCATCGGCCAGCGAACGTTCCTCGGTTTGCAGCAGATGCACGAGGCTAGGCCGTTGCCGAAGCGGTTTCGTCGACGAGGGCGGCTTCCACGGCGGCGCGATCGATGCCCTTCTGGCCGATCACCACGAGGCGACCCTGCCGGGACTCCCCGGCGCGCCAGGGCCGGTCGAACTGATGGCGGAAGCGGGTTCCAACGCCTTGCATCAAAAGCCGCATCGGCTTGCCCCGCACCTCGAGAAACCCTTTTATCCGCAGGATGTCGTGCCGCGCGGCGAGGTCCGTCAAGCGTTTTACGAGCCGCGCCGGATCGTCGAGCGCCGGGATGGCGAGCACGAAGCTGTCGAAGTCGTCGTGGTCATGCCCTTCCTCGGCATCGTGGTGGGATGGGCGCGCGCCAAGGTCGTCCTCCGCCGCCGCGTCGAGCCCGAGCAGGATGGCGGGATCGAGAACGCCGTCGCGGGTCGACACGATCTTCACGGCGCGGGGAATAGCGCCCGCGATCTCGGCCCGAACGCGGGCAAGGTCCGCCTCGTCAAGGAGGTCGGCCTTGTTGAGCACGATGAGGTCGGCGCAAAGAAGCTGGTCGTCGTAGACTTCCTCGAGCGGGTTGTCGTGGTCGACCGAACCGTCGGCCGCGCGCTGGGCGGCGAGCTTTTCAGGGTCGTCGGCAAAGCGTCCGTCCGCCACGGCGGCGGCATCCACCACGGCCACCACGCCATCCACGGTCAGCCGCGCCCGCACGGCCGGCCAATCGAAAGCCTTGACCAGTGGCTTCGGCAGCGCCAGCCCTGACGTTTCGACGATGATGTGGTCCGGCCTCGGCGTTCGGGCCAGCAGGGCCTCGATCGCCGGCACGAAATCGTCCGCAACCGTGCAGCACAGGCATCCGTTGGCGAGTTCGACGATGTTCTCATCCGGACAATCGGCGACGCCGCAGGAGCGCAGGATGTCGCCGTCCACCCCCACGTCGCCGAACTCGTTGATAACGAGAGCCAGCCGCCGACCGGCCGCATGCTCGATGATGTGGCGGATCATGGTCGTCTTGCCGGCTCCCAGGAAGCCGGTGACGATGGTGACGGGAACCTTGGCGAGCGGCGTCATCGGGCGGGTTCCAGGGTCGGGGTGGCAGGTGCAGGCGGCAGTCGGGCCACGACGCCCTTCTTGATGGCATCGACGCGCAGCTTCCAGGGGATCAGGCCGTCCGGCGCGGCGGCGTAGAGCTTGATGGCGTCGAGCACGATCGGCCCGGCCGTTTCGGCCGGCAGATCACCGTAGATATAGGTCCATTTGCCAGGGGCAGCGAGGCCGACCGTGCAGGGACGCTTGCAGACGCTGAGGCATTCGACACCGACGAGTTCGATGCCGGCATCCCCCGCCGTCGCGGCCGCGAGGAAGTTGAACAGGCGCGCCCCGGCTCGCGCCTCGGCGGGCTGGCTCGGCTCGCCCTCGGCCCGGCAGGTCGTGCACACCATCAGCCGCGTCGGCTGCGAAATCGGAAGCGGTTCGTTCACCCGTCACTCCTCGCCCGAAGGCGCGTTCAACACGGGTGTTTGCGCCCCGGCGCGGTCGCCGGATCATCGGCCGGGCTGGTGAGCCCCGCCGAACCGCCTCCAGGACACCCCGCCCGGCGCGCGCATTGTGTTCGAGGGTCCCGCGCGTTTGACGCGAAAACCTTTCGGGCAAAAGCAGGTTTCCTGGCTCGCGGATCCGAACGCTTGAACGCCGCCTTCCCAGACCGCTCGCGCGGGATCCAGTGGCTTGAATGGCGTCCAGGCTTTCCGCTCACAGTTGCGGGGGCAGCTGCGGCTTGGGGTGAACCCGACCGCATTCCCTGGCTTCCCTTGCGGGAAGCCTACCCTTAACGGGGCACCTTTGCGACCTTAGTGGTACGGGGGCACCCGAGGAGTGTCAACGCCAACCTCGCGCGCTAAACGGTACCGCGTAGGCGCTCAGTTCAGCACCCGCTTGGCTTGGGGGCTGTCGAGCGAGAAAGCCGGGATCTCGACCTCGAAGCTCCGCTCGGTGTCGTCAACCATCCGGTAGCTGCCCGTCATGATACCGCTTGATGTCGCCAACGGGCAGCCCGAAGTGTAGCGGAAGCTTTCGCCGGGCTCGAGCACGGGTTGTTCCCCCACGACACCCAGGCCCCGCACTTCCTCGACCCGGCCGTTGGCGTCGGTGATCTGCCAGTAGCGGGAGATCAACTGGACCCGCAAGCGGCCTCGGTTGGCGATCTCGATCGTGTAGGCCCAGAAGTAACGGTCGTTCTTCGGCTCCGAACGGTCGGCCAGAAATTCCGGGAAGACGGAAACCTGAATGTCGTCGGTGAGCGCCGTGTACATGGCTCCTGCTCCCAAGGCTTGCTGCTCCAGGCGCCGCATCAACCCAGCGTCGCCAAGGCCTGGCCGATGTCGTCCAGGAGATCGTGCACGTCCTCCAGGCCGACCGACAAACGGAGCATGCCCTCGCCGATCCCGAGGCCCGCCCGAACCTCGGCGCTCAGCCGCTGGTGTGTGGTGGTGGCGGGATGGGTGATCAAGCTCTTGGCGTCGCCGAGGTTGTTGGAGATGAGGATGACGCGAAGCGCGTTGGCGAAGCGGAACGCCGCTTCCTTGCCGCCGGCCATGTCGAAGGCGATCAGCGTGCCGCCCCCCTTCATCTGCCGCCGTGCGAGTTCGGCTTGCGGATGGTCGTCGCGGCCCGGATAGATGACGCGGGCGACCGCCGCCTGATCGGCCAGGGCGTCGGCGATGCGGCTGGCGGAAGCGTCTTGCGCGGCGACCCGGATGGGAAGCGTTTCGAGACCCTTCAGCAGCACCCAGGCGTTGAAGGGCGAAAGCGCCGGCCCGGTTTGCCGCAGCAACGTTTGCATCTTGGTGTCGATGAACTCGTTCGAGCCGAGAATGACGCCGCCGAGGCACCTGCCCTGCCCGTCGATGTGCTTGGTGGCCGAATAGACCACCACGTCGGCGCCGAGCTCAAGCGGGGACTGCAGCATCGGCGTCGCGAACACATTATCCACCGTGAGGGTCGCACCGCCCGCGTGGGCGATCTCCGCCACCGCCGCGATGTCGACGAGGCTCAACGTGGGATTGGTGGGGCTTTCCAGGAACAGCGTCTTGGTTTCGGGCCGCATGGCGGCGCGCCACCCGTCGAGATCCTCGCCCTGGACGAGGGTCGAAGCCACCCCGAAGCGCGGCAACAGTTCTTCCACCACATAGCGACACGATCCGAACAGCGCTTCGGCGGCGACGACGTGATCGCCCGCCTGCACCTGCCCCATCATGGCGGCCGTGACGGCGGCCATGCCGGTGGCGGTGGCGCGAGCGGCCTCCGCACCCTCGAGCAGCGCCATGCGCTCCTCGAACATGGCGACGGTGGGATTGGAGAACCGCGAATAGATGAACCCCGGGTCGTCGCCGTTGAAGCGCGCCTCGGCGGCCTGCATGGTGCTGTAAACGTAGCCCTGGGTCAGGAACAAGGCTTCCGACACTTCACCGAATTGCGAACGGGCCGTGCCGCCGTGGACGAGACGCGTCGCGGGACGCAGCGAGGCCGGGAGAGGGTTGCGGACGGGACTATTCACGAGGACCTCCAGAGAGCTGTGAAGTCCAATGCCGCCGGCTGGCCATCGGCACCCATGGCGGGAACGAGGCATGAACGCCAAGGCGGGGCCGTTCGGAGCGACCCGGCTTTTTAGCGCTTTGTTTAACGTGGCGGCAAGCCAGCCGGCTCAAAGGACCACTTCTTACTGGCCAGTATAAGAACGGCGCGCTTGGCGTCAACGCGCCTTTGCCGTAGGAGCGAAGCTGTTTGGCCGCATCCCGTTCCCGAGGCTTCATCCGATGACGACCTTGCCGTTCCCGCCCGGGCTGCTCGCCGAACACCAGATCCACGCGCTGGTGAACAGCGGCGTCATCGAGATGGCCGCCCCGGTGCCGGATGGGCAGCATCTCGTTCAGCCCGCCAGCCTCGATTTGCGCCTCGGGCCCCAAGCCTGGCGGGTTCGGGCGAGCTTTCTTCCAGGCCCGAACCGGAGCGTGGAGGAGTGCGTCGCCGGCCAGCCGTCGCACCCGCTCGACCTGTCGGCGCCGAGCGTGCTGGAAACCGGCACCGTTACGATCGTGAAGCTGAACGAGGGCTTGCGGCTGCCCGCCACGGTCGCGGCGGCGGCCAACCCCAAAAGTTCGACCGGCCGCATCGACGTGTTCACCCGCCTGATCACCGACCGGGCGCGCGAGTTCGATTTCGTGGAAGCCGGCTACCACGGGCCGCTTTACCTCGAGATCAGCCCCCGCAGCTTTCCCGTGCGGGTCAAGGCCGGTTCGCGCCTGGCCCAGATCCGCTTCCGGTCGGGACAATCGCGCCTCGATGACGCCGGGCATCGCGCGTTGCACGACAGGACCACCCTGGTGTCCGGTATCGAGCCATCGATTGCCGGGGGAGTCGCCCTGTCGGTGGATCTCGGCGGCTTCGAGCGGGGACTGGTGGGCTACCGGGCGAAGAGGCACACGGGATTGATCGACATCGACAGCGTCGGCCTTTACGACCTGCACGACTTCTGGGAGCCGATCGGGACGCGCGGCCGCAAGGAACTGGTGCTCGATCCGGGGGAGTTCTATATCCTGGCCTCCCAGGAAGCCGTGCACGTTCCCGCCGACCACGCGGCGGAAATGACACCGTTCGATCCGCTTGTGGGCGAGTTCAGGGTGCATTACGCTGGCTTCTTCGACCCGGGCTTCGGCGCGCCCGTCACCGGCGGCGCCGGCGCGCGGGCCGTTCTCGAAGTACGCTCGCGTGACGTGCCCTTCATCTTGGAGGATGGGCAGACCGTCGGGCGCCTTGTCTACGAGCGCATGTCCGAAACGCCGGCGACGCTCTACGGCGCCGGGGCGGGGTCGAACTACCAGGCCCAGGGCTTGAAGCTATCGAAACATTTCCGGGCTGAATGACGTCGCACGCCGGCACGGCCCTACAGGCCGCGACGGAACACCATGGGGCCGGACGCGCCCGTGACGGTCAGGTCGCCGTCGGGGCGCAAGTCCCAGCGCGGCAGCGAGTGCAGGCCCACCAGGAAGCTGCGCTCGGTCGACATCACGGCCTTGTCGCAGGTCTTGCGGGTCAACGCGATGGCACCCGCGGCAAGCTTCTGGTCGCCGATCGGGTAGAGCGTCGTCGAAAAACTGTTGCACCCCGAAAAACCGCTTCCCCGCAGCGCCGAGTCGATCCGGAAGGAGGGCGGCTCGCCGGTCATGGGCTTGCCGTTCATCGTTTGCAGGATCCATGTTGCATTGACTGGAAACTGTTTTTCGGGCGAACGGCGTTTGGACTCGTCGGCCGCCACCGGATGTCCCCGGCGCAAGGCCGCCTGGGACGCCGTACACAGGGGGGCGAGCGCCAAGCAGGCCAGCACAACGGCAAGCCCGCCCTTCATGCCTTTGCCGGAACAGGCGTGAAGCAGGCCATCATTGTTGATCCAGCCGCGCCGTGAGGGCGTCGAAAAGTGGGCTTTCGGCGGCGAACAGATAGTCGTTTGTCCTTACCGACACGGTGGCGGCGCCGCGGTCGATCAACCATTCGGCGAGGGCGGCGGCTTCGGACCGCTTGCAACGGAACGCCACCCGGGCGCGGGTGCCCTCGAGCGGAAGGGCGGAGGCGTTGAACCGCAGCATCTGTTCGGACCCGAGGATTTCGGGCTGACGATCGAAATCCGCGATCACGTCGCGCGACTGCCGTGCAAGTTCCTCGGCGGCGATGCGCGACAGGATGGCGCGCGCCGTGCGTCGGTGCCCCTCGCTCCAATCGGCCTTGAGGGACGCCACGAGGTTGGCTTCGGATTTCAACATCACGCCGTCCTCTAGCACCTTGAGGCCGTTGGCCTGAAGCGTGGCGCCGGTGGTGGTGATATCGACGATCAATTCGGCGGTGCCCGATGCCGGCGCACCCTCGGTCGCCCCCAGGCTTTCGACGATGCGGTAGTCGGCGACGCCGTGCTGCTTGAAGTAGCGGCGGGTCAATTCGACGTATTTGGTGGCGACCCGCATGCGCCGCCCGCGCCGCGCGTGAAAGATGGCCGAAACGTCTTCGAGATCGGCCATGCTGCGGACGTCGATCCAGGCCTGCGGCACGGCCACCACCACGTTGGCGTTTCCGAACCCAAGCGGCGCCAGGAGGGCGACCCGGCGGTCGGCGTCAGCCACCGTTTCGCGGATCAGGTCTTCGCCGGCGACGCCGAGGTGAACGCTGCCCTCGGCCAGGCTCGCCACGATCTCCGACACCGGCAGGAAGG
Source organism: uncultured Alphaproteobacteria bacterium (assembly GCA_937871825.1). Lineage (GTDB taxonomy): Bacteria > Pseudomonadota > Alphaproteobacteria > Rhizobiales > Beijerinckiaceae > Lichenihabitans. The sequence goes on along the minus strand of CALMOK010000264.1, from coordinate 14,395 downwards.
CGACCTCGACACCCTCGAACCCCGCCAGCGTGCCCCGATAGTCCCGCGCGCCCCGTCCCTGCACCATCGTCAGACCGGCACGGGCGAAGAACTGGGCGGCATTGTCCTGCAGGCGTCCCTTGGAGGGAACCGCCAAAACGAAGGGCGTCTCGCCGGGGGTCGTCATGAGGTTGCTCCCGCATCCAGCGCCAACCGGTCCACCCAGATGGCCGCCCCCACGGCGGCGATCGGCACGGGGCTGCCGAGGGATTGCGCGAGCCGGTCATACCGGCCACCGCCGATCACGACGTCATTCTGCCCGGCCGGGAGGCCATCGCTCCGCGGGCCGCCGGGCACGGCCTCAAAAACAAAACCCGTGTAATAGTCGAGGTTGCGCCCAAAGGTCGCCTCGAAGGCGATCTCTTCGAGTTCGATCCCCTGGGCGGCGATGAAATTGGCCCGTTGGTCGAACAGGTCCATGGCTTCCCCAAGGTCGAGCTTGGCGTCGGACGCCAGGGCTCGAAATCGTGCCGACGCGTCGTCCGGGGTGCCGGCAACGGCGAGGAAGGAGCGAAGCACCTGCCGCTGCTCGTCGGCGAACCCTTGCGTCGAGCGGGCGGCGACCTGGGCCAGGAACCGTTCGGCGATCTCGGCGGCCGAACGGCCCCCCACCGAGGTGATCCCGGCGATGGACAGAAGGTCCTCGACCAGCGCCCGCGCGCCGTTTTTGTCGGTTCCCGTCAGGGCGGCGAGGACACCCGAATGGTCGCCCGCCAGATTTGGGGCTTGCGTCAGGATCGCGTCAAGCGAGTGTCCCTTGTCGAGACCGCGCTTGAACCGCCGTTGCCATGTCGAGGGCACGTCGAGCGCTTCGAACAAACGGGATAACAATCCCGTGTCGCCCATGCGGATCCGCAGGCCACTCGCGCCGGCCGCCGCGGCGGCCTCCATCGAGAGCACCATGATCTCGGCGTCGGCCGCCGCGATATCGGTCCGCCCGAAGCTTTCGAGCCCCGATTGCACACTTTCCCCGCCCGAGCCCATTCCGGCCCGGAACACCGGTCCGCAGTAGGCGAAGGAAACCTGCTGACCGGCCCTGTCGGAGCCAAGATAGGCGCGGCAGACCGGGATGGTGTACTCGGGCCGAAGGCAGAGTTCGTTCCCGGCGCCATCGCCCGTCAGGAAAAGGGCCGAGCGGATGTCCTCGCCCGAAAAATCGAGAAAGATGGAGGCGGGGCTGAGCAAGGGCGGTTCGGTCCGCTCATAGCCGGCATCCATCAGGCGGCCCAGCAAGGCGGCTTGCCGCGACCCAGAGGTGGGGTGAGCCGAAGGTTGGGTTTCGAAATCGCTCAAGCGTCCCGTCCTGTCCTTGATCCCACCCATTGCGCAACGGCAACCAGGAGCGCCAATCGCGGGGGTCTTCACCTCGACCTTGTTATCAGGTTGGCAAATCGGGATCGAACGGTTTCGACCCGCAAGGTGAACGCCGGCACACCCGGCCCGTCCGGTCAGGCGGGCGCGCCACCTGCGGAATGACGGGCCAGAACCGCTCGCACAGCCTCGACCAGTCCACTTGCCAGAACCGGGAATTGGGCCTTTTGGCGAAGTTGGAGGTAGTCCGCCCTGTCCTTCGTGCTTTTGGCGAGTTCAGCCCCAAGCACGAGGTCGCGGATCATCACCTGCGCTCCACCCTCGGCCTGACGTTCGTTGGAACCCTGGATGACCGCGCAAAGGCTGCCGCGCTTATCGGCATATTTCAGCTGCGCGTTCATGCCCGCGCCGCCGAGATAAAGTTCGGCGGCAAGACCGGCCATGCGCAACTGGGTGACGAGGCGCTGATAATGAGGCAACTCGTCCCGGTCGAGAACCAGCACCACCACCGGCCCGACCCGGTTGGTGCCCGCCACCACGGGGCTGGCCACCGCCTTCAGGGCGGCGAAGAGGCGCGAAACGCCGATGGAGAATCCGGTCGCCGGAACGGGGTCGCTCCGGAACCGCGCCACGAGCCCGTCATAGCGGCCGCCGCCCCCAACCGAACCGAAGCGAACCGGACGACCATCCTCACCCGGAACCGTGAAGCTCAGGTCCGCTTCAAACACCGGCCCGGTGTAATATTCGAGGCCCCGAACCACGGATGGATCGAGCACCACCTGGTCGTCACCCAAGCCCGTGGCCGCCACGAGGGTGGTGATCGCGGTGAGTTCCGCCACGCCTTCACCGCCCCGGGTCGAGCCCGCCACGACACGGCTCAGGTTGGCGAGTGTTTCGTCAGCGGTCGCCCCGCCGTCCAGCATGGCGCCCTTCGTGAAATCACCGCTATCGTCCTTCCGCCCCGGACCGAGGAGCGCCTGGACGCCCTCGCGCCCGAGCCGGTCCAGCTTGTCGATGGCCCGCAGCACGGTGAGGCGACGGTCAGTCTGGTCGGGTCCACCCAGGCCGGCAGCCTCCATGACGCCGTCCAGCACCTTGCGGTTGTTGACCTTGATGCGGTAGTCGCCCCGCCCGATGCCGAGCCTTTCCAGCGTCGTCGCCGCCATGACGCACATTTCGGCGTCAGCCGCGACGGAAGCGGAGCCGACCGTATCGGCGTCGAACTGCGTGAACTGGCGGAACCGGCCTGGACCCGGCTTCTCGTTGCGGAAAACCTGGCCCACACGGTAGCTGCGATAGGGCTTTGGCAGCGCGTCGTAGTTCTGGGCGACGTAACGGGCGAGCGGCGCCGTCAGGTCGTAGCGCAGCGACATCCAGGCTTCGTCGTCGTCCTGAAAGGAGAACACGCCCTCGTTCGGCCGGTCGAGGTCGGGCAGGAACTTGCCGAGCGCCTCGGTATATTCGATCAGCGGCGTTTCAACCGCCTCGAAGCCGTGCAGGGCATAGCTCTGCCGAATAGCGGCAAGCATGCGATCGGTCGCCGCCAGTTCGTCGGCGTCGCGATCAACTAGGCCGCGCGGCAAACGCGCTTTCAGGGTGGAGGATGGCGTTTTCGTCTCGGCGGACATCGGCAACTCAGGGACGCGGCAGCACCATCCTTGAACGATGCGGCCCGGATTTCAGGCGATGCGGCCCATACCGGACCGGCCCCCCTCTAAGCAGCCTTGGCGGACTTTCGCCATGGCTGATTGATCGCCCGACGCGTAAATCGTGCCGTCTGCCGGTCCACTCAGCCGACGGCTGCCGCCAGGACTCCGAAAGACCGGCTCATTCGCCGTCGGGCTTGCCGCGATAATAGACCATCGATTTCGGGCTCGACTCGTCCATCTTGATGTCGGGCGCCGCCACGGTGGCCTTAACCGTTTTGGTGGCCTTCAGATAACCCTTCGGCGGTTGGGTGAGGTATTCCCGTTCGGGCTCCGTACCAGCCGTGACCACGTCCTTCGGTTCGTCGCCGTTGGAGGCCCGATAGCGTTCACCTTGTGCCCGCAACTCGTTGGGACTCAACAGCAGGCAGCTTCGATTGTTGTTGGCAAAACCGCTGCAGTCGCCGGGAGCAACGTTCTGGGCGTCGGTTCCGGCAACCCGCCCCTTCATCAACTCCGCCTTCGACAACGGACCATTGCGGGTTCTGGCGAAGCCGTCCTCCATCGGCGCGCGCGCTTCCTCGTCGGCTTTGCGCTGCTTGATGATGTCGGGATCATTTGGCCAGGATGCCGGGCGCGCGGACCGTGCACCAACGGGCGGAACAACACCGGCCTTCGGCGGCAAGGCCAACGGGGGACGCTCCCGATATTCGATCGGGGCAGTCCGCTTAGTGTCGAGGACGCCGGCAGCCGTCAGAACGGAAGAGAAAACATTGTCGTAACCATCGTCCGCTGCCCGGACAGGCGCGGCGAAACTGGCCGCCACCACAAACCCTAGGGCCAAACGTGTCGCGATTGCAGATCGTTGGGTCAACGCGTCATCCTCCTGCCGATCGCCCCGGATAATTCTTCCTGGTGCGCCCCTTGGAACGGCGCCGTCATGCCGCCGTTTCACGGCATTTTGGAGGCGTTAGGTTCGGGGCGCGCGAACAACGACTCGGCAAGCAGGATCGCCACCCCCACCACGATGGCGACGTCGGCCCCGTTGAAGATGTACCACGAGAAGGTGCCGACGTGAAACCAAACGAAATCCGCGACGGCTCCATAGGCATAGCGATCGTAGGCGTTGCCGAGCGCGCCGCCGATCAGCAGGCCGAGCGCCACGGTGGTTATCAGCCGACGGACACGCCAAAGCCAGACCACCAACCCCAGGGTCGCCAACAGGGTGACGGTGAGCAGCACCGCTTGCCCCAGGGCGGTGTTGGTGCTGAACAGCGAGTAGGAGATCCCGCGGTTCCAGGCCAGCACGATGTCGAGGAAAGGCGCGATCCGGACCGGCTGGTGGGCGCCGATATCGAAGCGGAACAACAGCCATTGTTTCGATGCCTGATCGATCCCCAGCGCGGCGATGGCCACCAGTGGTCCGAGCAGCCGGATTGGTTTCACGCGGGCGCCAAGGCGGCGAGAGACCCCAGGCTCGCCAACTCGCGCAAGGCTTCGGCGTCGCGCGGCGTCACGTCCGGATAATCCGCGTCCGTGCCGACCGCCGGGGTGATCTTCCACGAGCGCGCGCATTTGCGCCCTTCGGCCCGCCGGAACACAACGGCGACACCCGGCACGTCGGGCTGACGGAAGGCGTCTGACGGCCCTGCCCCGACGGCGACGGTGATGGCCGACACGATGCAGGCTTCCGCGAAATCCATCGTTTCGAGAAGCGCGGCAAGCGCCGGGTCCTCGACCAGGACCAGCGGCGCCGCCTCGAGCGAGGAGCCGATCCGCTTGGCGGCGCGCTCGATCTCCAGCGCGCCCGTCACGACCGAGCGGACCCGGCGAACGGCCTCCCACTTGGCGGCGAGCGCCTCGTCACGCCACGTTACCGGAATGTCGGGGAAGAGTTCGAGGTGAACCGAAATCGCGCTCGGGTCGCGGCTCAACCAGGCTTCTTCCGCCGTAAAGGCGAGGATGGGCGCGAGCCAGACCGTGACGGCGCGGAAGATGCGATCGATCGCCGTTAAGGCGCCGCGGCGCTTGGGGCTCGAGGGTGGGTCGCAGTAGAGCGCGTCCTTCCTGATGTCGAAATAGAAGGCCGACAGGTCGGTGTTGAGGAAGGCCGACAGCCGCGCCACGATCCGCTTGTAGTCGAAGCGCGCGTAGGCGTCGCGCACCTCGACGTCGAGTTCGGCCAGGCGGTGCAGCATCAGGCGGTCGACCTCGTCCAGTTCGGCGACCGGGATGGCCTGGGCGGGATCGTAGTGGGCGAGCGTGCCAAGCATCCAGCGCAGCGTGTTGCGCAGCTTGCGGTAGGTGTCGGCCGTTGTCTTCAGGATCTCGGGACCGATCCTTTGATCGTCGGCATAGTCGGCGCCCGCCACCCAGAGCCGCAGGATGTCGGCCCCGCTTTCCCCGATGATCTTCTGCGGCGCCACGACGTTGCCGAGCGACTTCGACATCTTGCGGCCGCGCTCGTCGAGCGTGAAGCCGTGCGTCAGCACCACGTCGAACGGCGCGATCCCGCGCGTGCCGCAGCTTTCCAGCAGGGAAGAATGAAACCAGCCGCGGTGCTGGTCGGACCCTTCGAGGTACATGACCTCGTCGGCGCCGCCGTCGATCACCCGACGGACGCCCGCAAGGCTCGGGAACTGGGCCGGGTCGTCCAGCACGAAGGCGTGGGTGGAGCCGGAATCGAATCACACGTCGAGGATGTCCCCCACGGGTTGCCATGCCTCGGTGGCGAGCGGTCCGAGGAAGCGCTCCCGCGCGCCGTCCGCGTACCAGGCGTCGGCGCCTTCGGCCTCGAACGCCGCGACGATGCGGGCGTTGACGGCCTCATCCTTGAGGATCTCGACCGTCCCATCGGGCTCCGGCCGGGTGAAGATCGCGATCGGCACACCCCAGGCGCGCTGGCGCGACACCACCCAGTCGGGCCGGTTGGCGACCATGCCGGTGATGCGGTTCTGGCCGGCGGCGGGGATCCAGCGGGTCTGCTCGATAGCGTCGAGCGCGAGTGTCCGCAAGGTGGGGTCGGCGCTGCCGAAAACCCGGCCCCGCTGTGGCAGGTCGGCGATGGGCCGGTCCATCGCGATGAACCATTGGGGCGTGTTGCGGAAGATGACCGGCTTCTTGGAGCGCCAGGAATGCGGGTAAGGGTGCTTGACCTTGCCGCGCGCCACCAGCGTTTCAGCGGCCATCAAGGCGGCGATCACCGCCTCGTTGGCGTCCCCCTTGGCGCCCTTGTCGGTGAGAACGCGCATGCCCTCGAAACCCGGGGCTTCGGCGGTCAGCGCCCCATCGGCGTCCACCGTGTAGGGAATGCGGGTGTCGACGTTGAGCGCCTGCAGGTGGCGGGTCGAAGCCGTCCACAGGTCGAAATCCTCGCGGCCATGGCTCGGCGCCGTGTGAACAAAGCCGGTGCCCGCCTCGTCGGTGACGTGGTCGCCGTCCAACAGGGGAACCTGGTAGCCGTAGCCCGGCAGCGCCCCGGCGAGGGGATGGGCGCAGATACCCGCCGCCAGCATCGAAGCCGACACGTCGCGAAGGCGCCCGAAGCGGTTTACCCGCGCGGCCTTGAACACGCTTTCGGCGAGGCTGTCGGCCAGCACGTAGCGCCGGCCTACCTTGGCCCAATTGTTGTCCGCCGCCTCTTCGACCTCGTAAAGCCCATAGGACACGCGGGACGAGAAGGCGATCGCCCGGTTGGCGGGAATCGTCCAGGGCGTCGTCGTCCAGATCACCACGGAGGCCGGTCCCGCCCCCTCACGGTGCGTGAAAGCCACGGCGTTCCAGTCGGCGGCGGCCGTGTCGAGCATCGGCCCGTGCGAAACAACCGTTCGGCACGGAAACGCCACGAACACCGTGTCGCTGGTGAACTCCTCATACTCCACCTCGGCCTCGGCCAGGGCGGTCTTCTCCACCACGCTCCACATCACCGGCTTGGAGCCCCGGTACAACGTCCCGTTGGCGGCGAAGGCCATGATCTCGCGGGCGATCCGGGCCTCGGCCGGATAGCTCATCGTGGTGTAGGGATGGGCCCAATCACCGATCACCCCGAGCCGCTTGAACTCTTCGCGCTGTACGTCCAGCCAACGTTCGGCAAAGGCGCGGCATTGCCGGCGGAACTCGTTGCGCGGCACATCATCCTTGTTGCGGCCCTTGGCGCGGTATTCTTCCTCGATCTTCCATTCGATCGGCAGGCCGTGACAATCCCATCCCGGCACGTAGTTGCTGTCGCGCCCGAGCATCTGCTGCGAGCGGGTCACCATGTCCTTCAGCAGTTTGTTCAGCGCGTGCCCGATGTGGATGTTGCCGTTGGCATAGGGCGGGCCGTCGTGCAGCAGGAATTTTGGGCGCCCCTCGGCGGCCGCGCGCAGCTTGGCATAGAGACCGATCTCCTCCCAGCGCTCCAGGATCTCGACCTCCTTGACGGGCAAGCCGGCCCGCATGGGAAAATCGGTCTTGGGCAGGAACAGCGTCGCCGAATAATCGGGTTCCGGGGCCACTCCGGCGTTGCCCTGTTGGTTTTGCATGAGGATGAGCCGTCGTTGGGCCGGGCGGCCCCAAACTGACCGACGCGAGAGGAGCCCTGGCAGGAAAAGAAAGCGCCGCGGCGCGAATGGCCCGGCCCGCTGCCCGATCAGGCGCGGGCCGGGCTAATCCTCGGCGACGAAGAAAAGGCAAAGCTCGGCATCGGCGCTGCCTAGCAGAACCGATGCGGGGTGTGAAGGGCGCTCATTTCTCGCCCCGAGACCGAAGCGCCAGCGCGACCCGCGCCTTGGCCTCGTCATTCTTCATGGCGCGGATCAGATCGTCGATGCCGTCGAACTTCTCCTCGCCACGGATCCAGTCCACGAACCCGACCTCGATGGTACGACCGTAAAGATCGCCCTCGAAACCGAACAGGTAGCTTTCGAGCAGGGGCGCGCCGTTGTCGAACGTCGGGCGGCGACCGAAGCTCGCGACCCCGCCGCCCGACCAGTCGGCCGTCCGGACCGTCACGGCATAGATGCCGTGGGCCAGCTTGGACGAAGGGTCGAGCCGCAGGTTCGCCGTGGGGTAGCCCAGGGTCCGGCCGAGCTTCTGGCCGTGCAGCACCTCGCCGACCACGAAATAATCGTGACCGAGCAGGTCCGCCGCGCCGCGCACGTCGCCGCGCTCCAGGGCGCGGCGGATCGCCGTGGAGGACACGGCCGACAGGTCGCCCTGCGGATCGGCCGATATCTTGTCGATGATCTCGACCACGAAACCGTGCCGGCGTCCCGCCTCGACCAGGAAGGCCGGCGTCCCCGCGCGTTTCGCGCCGAAGTGAAAATCGTAGCCCACCATGGCGGCCGCGATGCCGAGATGGCCGACCAGCACCTGCTCAACGAAAACGTCCGGCGACAAGGCTGCCATCCTGTCGTCGAACGGCAGCACGATCATGCCGTCCACGCCCAGGCGCCCCAGGGCTTCGGCCTTGGCGGCTTCGGGGGTAAGGCGGAACAGGGTGGTGTTTCCCGCGAAATAGTTGGCGGGGTGTGGCTCGAACGTGCAGACGGCGCAAGGCCGGCCGAGCTTGGAGGCCAGCGTCTGGGCACGCCCGATCACGGCGCGGTGCCCCCGGTGGATCCCATCGAAATTGCCGATCGCCACCACGGCCCCCCGCAGGCCATCGGGAACCGCCACATCGTCCCAGCGCATGTCATAGACGGCGATGGCTGGCTGGCGAGGATCCGATGCGGCGTTGGCGTCTAGGTGGTTCGACAAGCATGCACCAAACTGCGGGGAGCGCCGGGCGGAGCGGCCATGGCCTGGACTTGGCCGTCGTCGACCGGGAAGAACCCCATCTCTACCACACAAGATGCGGCATGGCGGCCAGCGGTCGCGGCGCCGCGACATGCTCGGCATAAGCCAGGCGATCGATGACGCCGTCGCCGCCCGGATGAAGTTCGTCGCGGTGGATGCCGGCGGTGATGAACAGCATGTCGAGCGACTGCCCGGCCGCCCCGGCGACATCGGTGCGCAACCCGTCGCCGATCGCCAGGACCCGCGCCCGATCAACCGGCCCGGTCCGATGCGCCGCCGCGCGTTCGAGCGCCGCGTCGTAGATCGGCGGGTGGGGCTTTCCGGCCATGACGACCTCGCCACCAAGCGCCGCGTAGGCCTCCGCCAGCGCCCCCCCGCAATAAATAAGTTTGTCGCCCACATGCACGACGATGTCGGGGTTGGCGCAGATCATCGGCAAGCGCCGCTCCCGCATGCGGGCCAGACTGGTCGCGTAATCGTCCGGCGTCTCTTGCGCGTCGTCGAACAGCCCCGTGACCACAACGTAGGCGGCCTCGTCGATCGGCGCCAAGCGCGGCGAAACGTGGGTGACGCGTTCGACGGCCTCGAACAAGGCGAGGTCGCGTTCGGGCCCAATATGATGAACCGGCTCCGTGCCCCGCGCCGCTACGGCGCCCATGGTCACGTCGCCGGATGTCACGATGTCGTCGAAACAGTCCATCGGAACACCAAGGCCTCGCATCTGGTCGAGCACGGGAGCCTGCGGGCGGGGCGCGTTAGTGATGAACACCACCGTTCCACCGGCGGCGCGGAACCGCCGCAAAGCCACCACGGCGGGCGCGAACACATGACGTCCGTTGTGGACCACGCCCCAAAGATCGCAGAGCAGGACGTCGTAGTGCGGCGCGAGTTCCGCCAAGCCCGACGGGAACATCGATTGCGACTGGCTGGCTGGCGGACGGTCTCGGATCATCGTTGGCCGCTAAGCGTCCGGCGTCACGCTGTCAAGGCAACGGACCATCCCCACCAACAAGGAACACCGATCGGGTCAAATCGCGCGAGATATGTTTGTATACTAATGAACGTGCTTGGTTTGCGAGCCGGTTGGCGATATAGCGCCACGGCCGGCCCCTTGCCGGGTTCGGCTGGAACAGCAGGAGAAACAGCATGTCGGGCATCAAGCCGCTTTTCACCGCCCACGCGACCGCGAACGGCGGCCGCAACGGCACCAGCAAGGCCGACGACGGGTCGGTCAGCGTCACGCTTTCGGTTCCCAAGGAGATGGGCGGCCCCGGAAAGCCCGACACGACGACCCCCGAGCACCTGTTCGCGACGGGCTACGCGGCCTGCTTCGGCGGCGCGCTCGACTTCATCGCCAAGCAGCACAAGAAAGACGCCACGGGCGCGACGGTGACCTGCGCAGTCTCGATTGGACCGCGCGACGCGGGCGGGTTCGGCCTCGCCATCAAGCTCAACGTCACCGACAAGAGCCTGCCGCAGGCCGAGCTGCAGTCGCTCGCCGACGAAGCCCACGAGAAGATCTGCCCCTACAGCCATGCGACGCGCGGCAACGTCGACGTGCAATTGACCGTGGAAGGCGCCTGAGCGCCGAACCCCCACGTCCGGTACGTCTGGCCGGATTGCGTCACGGCGTCGGTCCCGGGTGGAGCCCGGGCCGACCGGCACGCGGAGTTACGGACGGCGGTTCGTGATTTGCTTTGCGCGGAGGCTGGTCTAGTCTGCAGCGTCCGTCGCCAATCTGTCCGAAGGTGAACCGTTCATGTCATCCAGCGCAGCCGTCCGGGCTTTCGACGCCGACGTTCCAAACGATCTCGAAGCGTTCTGGCTCCCCTACACGGCCAACCGGGCCTTTAAGAAAAATCCGCGCATGATCGCGCGCGCCAAGGACATGTTCTATTTCACGCCCGAGGGTCGGGCCGTGATGGACGGCACGGCGGGGCTCTGGTGCACCAACGCCGGACATAACCGCCCCCCCATCGTGGAAGCCATCCAGGCCCAGGCGGCGGAACTCGACTACGCGCCGGCGTTCCAGTTCGGCCATCCTAAGGCTTTTCAACTGGCGTCGCGCATCGCCGCGCTGGCGCCCGCCGACCTCGACCACGTCTTCTTCACCAACTCGGGGTCGGAGGCCGTCGATACCGCGCTGAAGATCGCCCTGGCCTACCACAACGTTCGCGGGCACGGTTCGCGCCAACGGCTCATCGGGCGGGAACGCGGCTACCACGGCACCGGTTTCGGCGGCATTTCGGTGGGCGGCATCGTGTCGAACCGCAAGATGTTCGGCTCCCTCCTGGCCGGGGTCGACCACCTGCCGCATACCTATAATCGCGAGCAGCAGGCCTTCACCAAGGGCGAGCCCGAATGGGGGGCGCATCTGGCTGACGAGCTCGAACGCATCGTGGCGCTGCACGACGCGTCAACCATCGCGGCCGTGATCGTGGAGCCCATGGCGGGCTCGACGGGCGTGCTGCCGCCACCGCAGGGCTACCTGAAGCGGCTCCGCGCCATCTGCGACAAATACGGCATCCTGCTGATTTTCGACGAGGTCATCTCGGGCTTCGGCCGGCTCGGCCATGCCTTTGCGGCCGAACGCTACGACGTGGTGCCGGACATGATCTGCTTTGCGAAAGGCGTCACTTCGGGCGCCGTGCCGATGGGTGGCGTCATCGCCCGCAAGCCGATCTACGACGCCTTCATGGACGGGCCGGAACAGGTCATTGAGCTGTTCCACGGCTACACCTATTCGGGCCATCCGCTCGCCGCGGCGGCAGGGCTTGCCACGCTCGACCTTTACCGCGACGAGGACCTGTTCGCCCGGGCCAAGGCGCTCGAGCCAGTCTGGGCGGAAGCGATCCACAGCCTCAAGGGGCTGCCCAACGTCCTCGACATCCGCACGGTCGGGCTGGTCGGGGCGATCGACCTCGCCTCGAAGCCAGACGCCGTGGGGGCGCGCGCCTACGCGGCGATGGATCGCGCGTTCCGGGACGAGAACCTGATGATCCGCATCACGGGCGACACCATCGCGTTGACGCCGCCGCTGATCATCAGCGAGGCCCAGATCGGCGAACTTGCCGACAAGGTCGGCCGGCTGATCAGCTCCGTCAACTAAGGGCGTCGGCGCGGCCGGCCCGTGGATCCGCACCTAATCCTCGGTGCGGGCTTTGACTTTCAGGCCCGGCTCGCCACATTGAGGAAAGTGTCGTCCGGCAAGTTGGGCGCGCATGTTCCGGTCCCCCGCCTTGCGGATGGCCGCCCCAATTCCCCATAACCCTATGGTCCCGATGCTTCCTGTCGATGCCACCGTTTCTGCCCAGTCCGCGTCGATCGGCTTGACGCCGGGCGCCGTTCGAGCGGTCCCGACCGGCGGTGGTCCGAAGATTACCCATGGCCGGCTCGACAATGGGATGGAGGTCTTGGTCATCCCCGATCATCGTGCCCCGGTCGTGACCCACATGGTCTGGTATCGCAACGGTTCGGCCGACGATCCGGCCGGTAAGTCCGGCATCGCGCATTTCCTTGAACACCTCATGTTCAAGGGAACGGCCAAGAATCCGCAGGGCAAGTTTTCAGAGGTCGTGGCCGGGCTTGGGGGGCAGGAGAACGCCTTCACGTCGACCGACTACACGGCCTATTACCAACGATCCGCCAAGGAGCATCTCGGGACCTTGATGGCTTTTGAGGCCGATCGCATGACCGGCCTCGTGCTGAGCGATGAGATCGTGGACCCCGAGCGCGACGTGGTGCTGGAAGAGCGCCGCATGCGGACCGACACGGACCCGGGCGCACAGCTGAACGAGGCCGTGCAGGCCACGCTCTACTCGCACCATCCCTACGGCACGCCGATCATCGGTTGGAACCACGAGATCGAGGGGCTGAGCCGGGAAGATGCGCTGAACTACTACCAGCGCTTCTACACGCCCGAAAATGCCGTTCTCATTGTGGCTGGGGATGTTGAGCAGGACGAGGTCGAGGCCCTGGCTCGCGATACTTACGGGAAAGTGCCGTCGCGGGGCGCGGCGCCTCATCGGCTCCGTCAGCGCGAGCCGGAGCCACGCGCCCATCGCCTCGTCACCTTGGCCGACCCCAAAGTCGAGCAGCCGAGCGCGCAGCGCGTCTACGTGGTGCCCTCCTATACCACCGGAAAGCCCGGGGAGGCCGCGGCCCTTGAGGTGCTCTCGCACCTGCTCGGCGGCGGCTCGACGAGCCTGCTCTACAAGGCCCTGGTTCTCGACAGCAAGATCGCGGTCGCCGCTGGCGCTTATTATATGGGAACGGCTCTCGACGACACGCGCTTCTTCATCTGGGCCCTACCCGCAGAGGGCGTGTCGCTCGAAGCGTTGGATGCCGCAATCGAGACGGTGATCAGGTCGATGACGACCGTGGTCGTTGAGGCCGAAGATCTGACGCGCGCTCAAACGCGCCTTGTCGCCGACGCGGTCTATGCGCAGGATAATCAGGCTTCGCTCGCACGCTGGTATGGTGCCGCCCTGGCCACCGGGCTGACCGTGGAGGCCGTGGCACACTGGCCCGAAAGCATCGAAGCCGTGACGGGCGAGGACGTGCGGCGTGCGGCGGCGACTTGGCTGGTCAAGCGACGTGCCGTAACCGGCTTCCTTGTCGCCGGCACGGAAGACGCGGCTTGACGGTCGCACAGCGACCAGCAACGCTCGGAAAGCAAGAATGACAGCGACCCTGACGAAGAAACCCGTTTCGCGCGCCGCTTCGGTGCAGAAGGTGCGGTCCCCCGGCGGCATCGAGGCATGGCTGGTCGAGGATTACGCTGTCCCCTTGGTCGCCTTCGACCTCGCCTTTCGGGGCGGCGCCGCGCAGGATCCGGCCGGCAAGCCCGGCACACTGGCGATGATGGCGAGCCTGCTCGACGAAGGCGCCGGCAACTTCGATGCCGAGAACTTCCACAAAGCGATGGACGACAAGGCCATCGAACTCTCCTTTTCGGCCGAGCGCGACTATGTTTCGGGGCGGATGAAGACCCTGTCCAAGCACGTCGACGCGGCTATCGACCTCCTGAGGCTCGCCGTCACCATGCCGCGCTTCGATCCCGACGCGGTGGAACGGGTCGGCGGACAGATCGGTGCCGGCTTGAAGCGCGACGCCAAGGATCCAGACGCCCTGGCGAGCCGCGCGTGGCGCGAGGCGGCTTTTCCGAACCATCCCTACGGCTTACCGGTACGCGGCACCTTGGACTCCCTCGCCTTGGTCACGCGCGAGGACCTCGTGGAGGCCCACCGGGTCTGCCTCGCGCGCGACAACATGAAGATCGCCGTGGTGGGTGCCATCGACGCGGCCCGCCTTGGCTTGCTGCTCGACGAAGCATTTGGAGCCCTTCCGGCCCGGGCGGCGCTCGCCCCGGTGGCCGATGTCGCACTGTCGGGCAATGGAACCCGCCACGTGGTTGACCTCGACATTCCGCAGGCCACGATCCGGTTCGGCCTCAATGGCATTCCGCGCCGGGATCCCGACCACATGGCCGGCGTGGTTGTGAACCACATCCTTGGCGGCGGCGTCTTCTCGGCCCGCCTGTTTCGCGAGGTACGGGAAAAGCGCGGGCTCGCTTATTCGGTCTACTCGCAACTGGCCACCTTCGACCACGCGGCGCTGTT
>CALMOK010000263.1:29278-37689 GCA_937871825.1 uncultured Alphaproteobacteria bacterium | reverse complement strand
TCGGAAGGCCTATGGTGATCGGTTGGATCGCCGAAGGTCGTCACCACTCCCGGACTTCATGCAGAACGCCATGTATTGCGCGCCCAGCGGCATGCCGGCCACCAAGGCTTCCAGGAGCCGCGCGGCGCGCGCCATGGATGGCAGCAGCAGGAAATGGCGCACGGCGACGCGCGTCAGCCCCGACGCCACGAAAAGGTTGGCAGCGCGGCGAGCCGGCAGCAGAACCGCGTCGGCGTCGAAGGCGCAGCGGCTCACCGCGAAGCGCGTCAGCGGATTGAATGGATTGTGTTCGATCACGGCGACGAGCCCGCCCGGCCGGACGACTCGACGCATTTCATCGACGAACGTCCCCCATGCGCCCGGCGGCACATGGTGCATGACGCAGACCGTCAGGGCGACATCGAACGTGTCGTCCTCGAACGGCAAGCGCGTGCCGTCGTAGGATCGATAGACGCCCGCGGGACGGCGGCGGGACGCTTCGGCGATCGAAGCCACTGAGACGTCGACGCCGGCGAGATGGTCGAACAACGGCGCGATGTGGGGGTGCAGCGCACCGACTCCGCAGCCGACGTCGAGGCAGGACAAGGCTCCCCCGATACCAAGCCTTTGTTGCACCACCTCGGCAAGGAGGAGGGCCTTGACGCGGAGATAGAAGTCGTGCGGCAGCCCGGCGAAATCGATCGAGGCCTGCACCTCGTCGGCGTAGTTGCCCGCGTAAGCGTCGAACACCTCGCTCACGCGGAGCGCAGCGCCGTCGCGCGGTGCAGCGGCATCGGCTCGCGCCCATGCGGCCTGTCGGCGAAGCCCACCCAGGTTTCGACCACGTAAAGCGGTCGTCGCTTCACCTCGGCATGGATGCGGCCTACGTAGAGCCCGACCACCCCGGTCATGAACATGTGCATTCCGGACAGGAACGACAGAACGATGACGGTTGACGCCCAGCCATCGACGAGCCGCGACCCGGCGAGCCACACCCCGAGCACGTAAAGCCCATAAAGCGTCGCCAGCCCCGAAACCGACAGCCCGAGCCAGATGGCGGCCCGCAGGGGCATGTCCGAGAAACCGATAAGGCCATGCGCGGCAAGCCGCAGCATCTTGCGAAACGGGTATTTGGTCACGCCCGCCTGGCGGGCTTCCCGCTCGTAGGTGACCGTGGCGTGGCGGAACCCGAGCCAGGCGAACATGCCGCGCACGAAACGGTCCTGCTCCGGCATGGCGCGGAACGCGTCGGCGGCGGCGCGGTCGATCAGCCGGAAATCACCCACGTCCCGCGGGATGGACACGCGCGCCATACGGTCGAGCAGGCGATAGAACAGGCTCGCGGCACCACGTTTGACCAGCGTCTCGCCTTGGCGGCGCGACCGCTTGGCATCGACGATGTGAAATCCCTGCTTCCACATCGCCACCATGTCGAGGATCACTTCGGGCGGGTCCTGCAGGTCGGCGTCCATGACGATCACGGCGTCCCCGCTCGCGGCGTCGATGCCGGCCGTGATGGCAGTCTGGTGGCCGAAGTTGCGCGACAGCCCGATCAGCCGATAGCGCGGGTCGCTCAGGGCCCTGGCCTTCAAAACGATCGGGCCCGTGTCGGAGCTTCCATCGTCAACGATGATGATCTCGGCCGCACCGTCGAGACGGCCGAGCAGGCCGTCCAGCCGATGCAGCAGGAGCGGAATGATCGCTTCCTCGTTGAGGATCGGGACGACGATGCTGTAGCGCACCGACACTGGTAGGTGGAATTCAAGGATTGCACCGGCTGGCTTGCTCCTGAGGGCAAACCTTGCGCCAAGGCCGTTAAGGGCGCGTGAACCACTCTTTAAAGGAGCCGGGGTGTCAATTTCGGCGCGCTTACCTCGTCGGGCTTGAACGATTGGTCGCAGCGACCTGGCGAAACCGCATCAACGATCTGGAGTTGAAGGGTCGAGTTCGGCTCGGCGGCGTCGAGGAACGACAGTTACGCCCTCACATAAGGATCATGGCATGGCCCTCGATACCCAGACCATCTACACCAGCGCCCTGCAGAACACCCACGCGCTCGAGATGCAGGCCCTGCAGATCATGGAGCGGCAGGTGGAGCGGCTGCAGCATTACCCCGAAATGGAAGCCGCGCTGCGACGGCATATCACCGAAACCCATGGGCAGCGCGACCGGCTCGAAGCGGCCCTCAGTGCCCGCTCGGCGACCCCCTCGGCCGTCAAGGAAGGCTTTCTGGGCTTCGTCGGCAACATGATGGCGCTCGGCCACACGCCGGCGCAGGACGAGATCCTCAAGAACACCTACGCCAACCACGCCTTTGAGAATTTCGAGATTGCTGCCTATACCTCGCTCCTGGCGATCGCCGAGGCGGCTGGGGACAACGCCCACCTGTCGGGCTTCCAGCTTTCGCTTCGGGAAGAACAGGGCATGGCGCAGAAGGTGGCCGAACTCTTGCGCCCCACGACGCTGCGGTATTTGGAGCTCAGCAACGCCGGCGAAAAGGCGGATCGCTAGGGCATCCCGTGACCTACGCCCACAAGCCCCTGCACCGGCAGGTCATCGTCATCACGGGCGCTTCAAGCGGGATCGGGCTTGCAACGGCCCGCATGGCCGCCGAGCGAGGCGCCCGCGTGGTGCTGGCGGCCCGCAACGGCGACGTCCTTGCCGACATCTGCGGCGCCATCGAGGCGGCCGGCGGCTCGGCGGTGTACGTCGCCGCCGATGTCGGACGCCGCGAGGACGTCCAGGCGATCGCCAACAAGGCCGTGGCGGCGTTCGGCGGCTTTGACACATGGGTCAACGTGGCGGGCCTGACGATCTATGGAGAGCTTCGGGAGGTGAGCGACGCCGACAGCGACCGGCTGATGCGGACGAATTTCTGGGGCACGGTCTATGGATCCCTGGTCGCCGTCGAGCATCTGGCCGAGCGCGGCGGCGCCCTCATCAACGTCGGCAGCATCGCGTCCGATCTCGCGTTTCCGTTCCAGGGCATGTATTGCGCCAGCAAGCACGCGGTGAAAGGCTTCACCGACGCGCTGCGCATGGAGTTGAAGCAAGCGGGCGCGCCGATATCCGTAAGTCTCGTGAAGCCGGCTTCGATCGACTCGCCGTTGCCGCAGCATGCCCGCAACTACATGAACCGTGAACCGAAGCTCCCGCCCCCGGTCTACCGGCCGGAGGAGGTCGCCCATGCGATTTTGCATGCCGCCGTGCGACCGCAGCGGGACATCTTTGTTGGCGGAGGCGGCAAGGCTTTCGTGGCCCTCAAGCAGTTCGCGCCGGGGGCCTACGATCTTTTAGGCCCCGTCATTACCCTGCTGCAGCGCCGCAGCGACGCGCCGCGCGACCCGGCGGGATCGCTGTACCGGCCGAACCGGGACGGGCGGGAACGTGGCATCCATCCGGGCTATGTGGCGCGAACCAGCCTTTACACCAGGGCGAGCCTGCATCCGGCCGGAATAGCTACGCTCGCGGCGCTGAGCCTCGCCGGGCTGGCGGTGGCCATCTTGCGGGAAGGGCGTCCTCGCCGTCGACGTTGATCGTTCCTGACCGGGGCCTTCCTGGCAGGTCAACCCCGGGTGGAGCAAACCTCGATTGCGCGTGGTCGCCTGGTCACGACGGTTCGAAACATGTTCGACAACCAGCGGGGAACCGCTGAGCCAACGGGTTGGCACAAGCTCCGCGTGCTATGTCGAGACCATGCGAATCGAAGCACGCTCCGCGACGGCGCGGCCTAGCAGCATAGTTCCTCCTTCAACGTGGGACAGGCTCACGGTTGTCCCGAGGATCATGGCCTGCCTGATATGGCTGTCGGTCTGCGGCGGAAGCGCGCTTGCCGCGGGGTCGGCGACGACAGTCGCGCCTTTGCGGACCATCAGAATCGATGTTTCGGGTGGGGAACTGTTGCGGCTTCCCGGCGACGCCGGCACGGAATTTATCGCCGACCCGACGATCGCCGACGTGCAGACGCCGAGCGCTTCGAGCGTTTTCGTGTTCGGCAAGAAGCCCGGGCGCACCAGCCTGTTCGTCCTGGCGCGGGATGGGACACCCATGGTGTCCTACACGATCGATGTCCGGTTTCCGCAAGCCGAACTCCAAGCCCAGATCCGTGCCGATGCCGGCAACGCCCCCGTGCGACTGACCTATACGGCGAACGGCGTCCTGCTCCAGGGCACCGTGCCGGATGCGCAGACGGCGGAGCGGCTGCAGCAGACCGCCATCCGGTCCGTCGGTCCCAACATCCTCTTCACCAACCAACTCCAGGTCGCGGCGGCCGCACAGGTCAACCTCCGCGTTCGCGTCGCCGAGGTCAGCCGATCAGTGTCGCGCAACCTCGGCTTCAACTGGTCGACCGTTTTCTCGGCGGGCGACTTCGCCTTCGGGCTTCAAACCGGCAGGCTCGCGGGGGTGACCGGGGCCAACCTGATCGCCAACGGCGTTGATGGGATCTTTGGAACCGTAGCGTCGAAAAACGTCAACGGATCAGCGGTGCTCGACGCGATGGCGACCGAAGGGCTGGTCTCGCTGCTGGCCGAACCGAACCTGACGGCCGTGTCGGGCAACACGGCGACCTTTCTCGCCGGTGGTGAATTCCCAATCCCGGTTCCACAGGGCCTCGGGGCCGTTTCCATCGAATACAAGCAGTTCGGCGTCAGCGTGGCTTTCACGCCGACCGTTCTGTCGAGCGGCATGATCAGCATGAAGGTCAGGCCGGAGGTCAGCGCCCTCGACAACAGCAACAACATCCTGCTCAACAACGTCCAGGTTCCAGCCTTGACGACGCGGCGCGCCGAAACG
Source organism: uncultured Alphaproteobacteria bacterium (assembly GCA_937871825.1). Taxonomy (GTDB): domain Bacteria; phylum Pseudomonadota; class Alphaproteobacteria; order Rhizobiales; family Beijerinckiaceae; genus Lichenihabitans. The sequence continues at coordinate 32,916 of CALMOK010000263.1, read as the reverse complement.
ACCGTCAACCTTTCGAGCGGCCAAAGCTTCGCCATCGCGGGCCTGATCCAGAACAACAACAACAACAACATCCAGAAACTGCCCTGGCTGGGCGACATCCCGGTGCTCGGCGGCCTGTTCCGGTCGAACCAGTTCCAAAGGAACCAGTCCGAACTCGTCATCGTGGTCACGCCCTATGTGGTACGGCCAACCGGGCCGGGCGATCCGCCGGTCAATGCCACAAGCTCGGTGCGCGTTCCGTCGGATATCGAGGAAGCCGTTTATGGCCGGGTGGCCGCGCCGAACCGCAAGCCCGAGAAATCACCCCACGTGGTTCCAACGCCGGATAACGCGGGGTTCCTGTTCCAATGATCCGCTTTCTTCACGCCGCCTGCGGGATGGCCCTTCTGGCGGGCTGCAGCAACGAGGCGGCCGACCTCGGTCATGTTCCGCCCGTCCGGTTGGAATCGGTTCAGCGGCAAGTGGCCGTTCCCCTGCGGGGCGGAACACGGACGAACGCGAGCGGGCGTATCGGGTTACGCCGGGCGGTGGACGAGTTGGCGGCTGGAGACCTTCAGGCGGTTCGCGCCCGCATCGATGCGGGAAGCGTCGTCGACGCCGAAGCTGTGCGGCGCGAGTTGGTCGGACTTGGCCTCGACCCGGCCCGCATCACGGCCGGACACGACGCGTCCCTGACGCGGCTTCCACCGATCGTGACATTGGGGCGCACGATCCAACGAACGGCCGACTGCAAGACCGCGATCGGGCCCGCCCTGGCCGGCGATCCCTCCCCCAGTTTCCTGGCCATCGCGCGATGCAACCAGGCCAACAATCTTGCCGCGATGCTGGTTGACCCGGCCGACCTGTTCGCCCCCCCGGCGCTTGCCCGGACCGATGGGGCCTACCTGGTCGATGGCATCCAGTCGTGGCGGACCAGCCGAAACGTATCCCTGCCCGCCGCGCTGACATCGGACAACCTCAACGGCGCCGGGGCGAATGGGGGAGGAAGCGGAACACCGGTGAACCCCGGCACCGTAACCTCGCCGCTGGTGACGACCCCCCTGGCGGCTCCGGCCACGGCCGTTGCCCGCTAAGGCAATAGCCGGCGCCGCCACCTCCGCACAGCCACCACCCACACGGCCTCGACGATCCCGAAGGGGCAAGCGCCTTGCAGGAAACCATAAGCCGAACTCATGGCGCGGGAGACCGCGAAGGCGAGCGTCAGCCAGGTGCTGCGGTCCTCGAACGCTTAGCGCAGCAGCATGGCGCTCACCGCGCCGAAACGGAACGCCGTCACAGCATTCCATCGACTCATGCAAAGGCGTGTGAACGGCACAGAGCGCCCCAACGTCGCTCGCCATCGGCGACGCCATAATTCATCAACCTTGATGCTTATTAAGCCTTTTATCCAAGCGGCTTTTTCACCAGGGGGAACGTATTACCAAGCCGGTCAGAAGGACAAGACATGAAAGAATCCCGCAACGTCCCGCGGAAATCGTCGCAGATGCCCGCGTCGCTTTCATCCAGCAACGTCAACATGGCTTGCACCATCGTCAACATCTCGCCCAAAGGCGCCAAGCTCAAGTTTCGACCGGGATATTTCCTTTCGCGAGCCTGCTACCTACAGATCTCCGATCTTGGACGAACGGTTCTCAGCCATGTCGTTTGGAGAACCCGCACGGAAGCCGGGGTCAGCTTTTCAGAATCTTTGGCGGATCGTGACCGGGACGACGCGGCGGGCGAGGGCTGGCGACCTCGCGCCGGAGTCATTCGCACGCGATCCTAGAAGCCGGGCGACGGAAAGGGTTCCGTCCTAACGCCCCCTCCGCTCCGACTTGGCATGGGCCGCCTTCCAGGCGCTCATCGCAGCGATTTCACGTTCCTGGGCATTGACGATGGCGGCCGCCAGCTTGCGCATGCCCGGGTCTTTTCCGTAACGCAGTTCGACCCTGGCCATGTCGATCGCACCCTGATGGTGGGGAAGCATCATGGTGGCGAAGTCGAGGTCCGGATCTCCGGTCGACGTCATGGTCATGTTGTTCATCATCGTCTGGGTCGATGCCGCGAAAGCCTTGGCGTAACCAGCCCCCGCCTTGCTGGAATGGGAGGATGGGCGCGCGCCCTGCATCGCCATGCCATCCGCCATGGCGGGCGTCGCCGCGAGGGCGAGAACGATCGCCGGTACCCAAAATCGCTGCATAGTCGTCATTCTTTCCTGGTCACGGATGGCCACAGGGCATCCGACGCGGGACGGTCTCGTTCATGGCAGTACGACTGTCCGCAGGCGGAGCGCGTTGGCGATCACGCTGAAGGACGAGAGCGCCATGGCGGCTGCGGCCAGCATGGGCGAAAGCTGGATTCCGAACAGCGGGTAAAGGACCCCTGCCGCCAGCGGCACACCCAAAAGGTTGTAGGCAAAGGCGAAGAACAGGTTCCGCCGGATGTTCGACATGGTGGCGCCAGAAAGGTGCCGCGCCTTGAGGAGACCGGCGAGATTGCCGTCGAGCACGGTTATTCCCGCGCTTTCCATCGCGATGTCGGTGCCGGTGCCCATGGCGAAACCGACATCGGCCGCCGCCAGCGCCGGCGCATCGTTGACGCCGTCCCCCACCATCGCGACGACCCGGCCTTCCCGCTTCAATCGCTCCACCAACCGGCCCTTGGCGTCCGGCGTGGCCTCCGCCTCGACCTCGTCGATCCCGATGCTTCGGGCGACGACGTCCGCCGTCAACCGATTGTCGCCCGTCACCATCAGGACCCGCAGCCCTGCGACGCGCAGCGCCCGAATGGCGGCAGGGGTGGCGACCTTGATGGGGTCGGCGATCTGGAACGCCCCGGCGATTCGCCCGTCGACGGCGGCGAGGATTGCCGTCGCCCCATCGCGGCGCAGATCGTCGGCCAAGGATCCGAGCGACCCGCTCGCCACGCCGCGTTCTTCCAAGAAGGCGGCACTGCCCATGACGACCACCCTGCCCCCGACGGTTCCGACCACGCCCTTGCCGGCCGGTGCGTCGAAGCCCGACACGGACGCGAGGACGAGACCGCGCTGCACGGCGGCTTGCGTCAAGGCACGGGCAAGCGGGTGATCGCTGCCCCGCTCCAGGCTACCGGCGAGTGCCAGGAGATCGGCTTCGTCGAACCCTGGCGCCGCAACGACGGCCGTCACCGCCGGGCGGCCTTCCGTCAAGGTGCCGGTCTTGTCGACCAGCACCGTGTCGACCTTTTCCAAACGCTCCAAAGCTTCGGCGCTGCGAATCAGAAGGCCGGCCTGCGCGCCCCGGCCCACCCCAACCATGATCGACATGGGGGTGGCCAGGCCGAGCGCGCACGGGCAGGCGATGATCAAGACCGACACGGCGGCGATCAGCCCATAGGCGAAGCGGGACTCGCCCCCGAACACGGCCCAACCGCCGAAGGCCAGGACGGCGACCGTCAGGACAGCCGGGACGAAATAGCCCGCAACGCGATCGGCGAGGCGCTGGATGGGGGCGCGGCTGCGTTGCGCGTTCGATACCATTCCGACGATCTGCGACAGGAGCGTGTCGGCACCGACCTTGCGGGCCACCATGACCAGGCTGCCGGTCTGGTTCACCGTTCCACCGATCAGGGCGTCGTCCACGGTCTTGGTGACCGGCATCGCCTCGCCGGTGAGCATCGAC
>CALMOK010000263.1:0-29268 GCA_937871825.1 uncultured Alphaproteobacteria bacterium | reverse complement strand
ACTCGTCGACAGTGCCATGGCCCTCCGTCACCACGCCATCCGTCGGCACCTTCTCGCCGGGCCTGACGCGGAGCCGGTCACCCACGGCGATCGCCGACAGTTCGACGTCCCGCTCGCCCCCGTGCGGGTCGATGCGTCGGGCCAGTTTGGGGGCAAGGTTGAGCAGGCCGCGGATCGCGCCGCCCGTGCTGTCGCGCGCTTTCAACTCCAGCACCTGCCCGAGCAGCACGAGCACGACGATCACTACCGCCGCCTCGAAATAAACGCCCACCGCACCCACAGGGTCATGGAAAGCGGCGGGAAAGACGGACGGAGCGAAGGTCGCGACGGTGCTGTACGCCCAGGACACCCCCGTCCCGATCGCGATCAGCGTGAACATGTTGAGGTTGCGCGTGACGAGCGACCGCCAGCCCCGCACGAAGAACGGCCAACCGGCCCAGAAAACTACGACCGTGGCGAGGCTGAACTGCAGGCCGTTGGAGGCCTGCGGGCCGAAGAACGGGCGCAAATCGACGAGGTGCCCGCCCATGGCGAGCAGCAGAACGGGAAGCGTCAGGATGCCGCCGGCCCATAAGCGCCGGGTCATGTCGGTGAGTTCGGCGTTGGGCGCGGCTTCGGCCGTCACCGTCATGGGCTCGAGCGCCATGCCGCAGATCGGGCAGGAGGCCGGACCGCTCGTCTGCACCTCCGGATGCATCGGGCAGGTATAGGTCGAACCGGGCGGCGCGGCTTCGGGTTCTCGCCCGGTCGGGGCAAGGTACCGGTCGGGGTCGGCCACGAAGCGGGTGCGACAGCCCGCCGAACAGAAGTGGAAAGACTGCCCGGCGTGGGACGCGGCGTGCGCCGAGCGCCGCGGGTCCACCGTCATGCCGCAGACCGGATCCTTGGCCAGGGAAGGGTCCACGGCAATGGCGGACGGCTCAGCCCCGCAGCAATGGGCGTGCGCGGCCGACCTGTGGGCGACATCATCCATTCGTTCGGTCCTCGTCGCCCGCATCCCGATCATGGGCGTGGCTGGCCGCAGCGGCCCTAAGCCGCCCGTACGCCTGCTGGAGTCGAGCCCCAACATAATATGCCGGACCCTATTTCGTCAGGGCATCGGACCCGCCGGGGCGTCAAACCGCAGTGATGACGGCCTCGGCGGCTGCGCCGGCGACGGCGGGGCGCCTCAAGGCCTCGTCGAGCGTCGCGACGTCGAGGTCACCCTCCCAACGGCTGACCACGAGCGTGGCGACGCCATTGCCGACGAGGTTGGTCAGCGCGCGGCATTCGCTCATGAACTTGTCGATCCCCACCAGCACCGCCAGGGACTGGATCGGGATCGCCGGCACGATCGCCAGCGTGGCGGCCAGCGTGATGAAGCCGGCGCCGGTGACACCCGAAGCGCCCTTTGAGGTCAGCGCCGCCACCGCGATGATGCCGAGTTCCTGCTCGAAGCTGAGCGGGGTGCCGGTCGCCTGCGCCAGGAACAGGATCGACAGGGTCATGTAGATGTTGGTGCCGTCGAGGTTGAAGCTGTAACCGGTCGGGATCACCAAGCCGACGACGGATGTCGAGGCACCCAGGCGCTGCATCTTCTGGATCATCGCCGGCAGCACGGTTTCGGACGAACTCGTGCCGAGGACGATCAGCAACTCGTCCTTTATGTAGCGGATGAACCGGAAGATCGAGAAGCCGCAGAGCCGGCTGATGGCGCCAAGAACCACCACAACGAACAGGATGCTGGTGAGGTAGAAGGTGAGGACCAGGAACCCGAGGTTGACCAGCGATTTAGCGCCGAACGCCCCGATGGTGAAGGCCATGGCGCCGAACGCCCCAATGGGGGCGAACCGCACGATGATGGCGATGATGCGGAAGAACATCTGGCCGGCGGCGTCGATCGCGCCGGCGATGCGCGCGCCGGTCGCCCCCATTCGCGAAACCGCGATCCCGCTCAGGATCGAAACCAGCAGAACCTGGAGGAGGTCGCCTTTGGCGAAAGCGTCAAAGAAGCTGCCCGGAATGATCGCCAACAGGTGGGCCGAGATGCTGTCCTGCTTGGCGGCAGTGACATAGGTCGAGATGGCCTGGGTGTTTAGCTTGGCGGGGTCGATGTCGAACCCCACGCCGGGATGCAGCAGGTCGCCCACCAGGATGCCGATCGCCAGCGCCAGCGTCGAGACGACCTCGAAGTAGACCAGCGCCTTCAGCCCGACCCGACCGACACGGCTCAGATCGCCCATCGTGGCGATCCCGTGGACCACGGTGCAGAAGATCACCGGCGCGATCATCATGCGGATCAGGGCGACGAACGCGTCGCCGAGCGGCTTCATGGCGGCCCCGGTCTGCGGCGCCAGAACCCCGAGGGCGATGCCGAGGGCGATCGCGATCAACACCTGCAGGTAAAGGATCGAATACCAGCGGCGGGGCGGCGTCGGCCCGGTGGCGGTTGCGTCCATCCCTGTTTCCCCTCGTTGTTCCACGCAGGATAAGCAGGCCCGGGCCGGTTGGATAGCCTGCCACTAGCCGAGCCAACTACCCTAGACAGGCATGAATGGTCCGGGCGCTATTCCGGCGCCCCCTCGATCCGCAAGGCTGCGTGGGCGTGGGCTCGCCTGGGCGGCCGTTCGAAGCCTGTGGGAAAGCTGGTCGACGGAATAGGGCTTCTGCAACAGGTCGAATTCCGACATGTTGTGTTCAGCCAGAACATGGCTGTAGCCGCTTGCCAGGACGACCGGCAGATCGGCGTAAAGACGACGGATTTCACGGCCGAGATCCACGCCGCTCATCTTTGGCATGACGACGTCGCTGAACACCACGTCGAAACGTCCAGCATCCTTGGCGAGCATGTCGAGTGCCTCGATGGCGTCGCGAGCCAGCACGGCTTCAAACCCGAGTTCCGCCAGGCTGCCGATCACGAAGGTACCGATGACCGCGTTGTCTTCCACGACGAGCACGGATGTGCCCCGCCCGTCGGCGGGCTGTCCGATTAGTGGGGGCGAACCGCCCGGCGGCGCGACCGCCGGGACTTGGGGCAGGTAAAGCACGAAGGTCGTGCCGCGACCGGGCTCGCTCTCGACCGTCACCTCGCCACCCGACTGCTTGGCGAAACCGAACACCTGCGCCAATCCCAGCCCGGTTCCCTTGCCGACCTCCTTCGTGGTGTAGAAAGGCTCGAAGATGCGCTCGAGCTGGTCGGCGCGGATTCCGCACCCGGTATCGGCGACGGCGACCGCCACGAAGGGGCCCGGGACGGTGGGCCGGCCGCGAGCGGCGGGGATATCACCCACGACGTCGACCCGGATCGTGAGGCGCCCTTCCCCATCCATGGCGTCGCGGGCGTTCACCGCCATGTTGACCACCGATGTGTCGAACTGGTTCGGATCGGCGTCGACGCAACAAGGTCGATCGGGCATGTCGGACACGAGGGTTATGCGCGATCCCGCGATGGGCCGCACCATTTCGATGATCGAGGTCACGTTGCCCGCCACGTCGAAGACTTCCGGCTTCAGCGTCTGCCGGCGGGCGAAGGCGAGGAGTTGGCCGGTCAATTTGGCGGCCCTCGTCGTCGTGTCGGAGATCGCGTCGAAGTAGCGGACCCGTCGCTCCTCGGACACGTCGGGGCGCCGCAGCAGATCGACCGACGAGCGGATCACGGTGAGCAGGTTGTTGAAATCGTGGGCGATGCCGCCGGTGAGCTGTCCGAGGGCTTCCAACTTCTGCGATTGCCGCAACTGTTCTTCGGCGATTTCCCGCCGGCCCATTTCGTCGCGGACCTGGGCGAGGGCGGCCTGCTCGCGTTGTGCACCGCGCAAGGCCGCCCATGTCACGAGAAACAACACCAGCACCAGCGGGCAGGCGATGGCGACATCCAGCAACACACCCCGTCGCCATTCCGCCAGGATGGCGGCGACGGAACGCCCTGCCAGGATGTAGACGGGTTGGCCGGGCACCTTGCGGAACGCCACGAGGCGCTCGGGCTCGGGCGGGTCGGTGGCCGAGCCTACCTTGTAGGTTCCCCCTTCGGGACTGTTGCGGACCGCCTCGAAGAACGGGTCGGACGAGGCGATCGGGCCGGCAAGCGCGGTCGGTTCCGGGTAGCGCACCAGCACCTGCCCGTCGGCCCTCACCATGGTGATGAACCGGCCGGCGGAATCGTCACCGGCGTTGCTGACGAGGGTCTGGTGGAACTTCAGAAAGAACTGCGGCCACACCGCGATGTCGATGACACCCGCGAAAGCGCCGTCGGCGTCGCGCCGCGCCCGACCCCAGCCGAAGAAGCGTTTGTTGTTGATCCGGCTCGTCTGGACTTGGCTGACGAAACTCTCGGCAGGCGCGGACTTCAGGGCCATGAAGTAGTCGCGGTCGGAAAAGTTGTCGGCGCCATTGACCGGAAAAACCGCGGTGGCCACCAACGGGGCGCCGTTCCGGTCAATCACCACGAGGGCCTGGATCTGCGGCAATCCCTTGATGACGTTCCGGAACCGCGCGTGGAAATCCTGCTCCGCCGCGCGGATCACGGTGTCGTCATGGCCGTCCAGCACGTCCTGGATGCGGTCCGTCACCAGCGAGAAGCTATCGAAGACCTTTGAGGCGTGTTCGCGGGATATGTCGCTCGTCCAGGCAAGCTCGTGCCGGGCGTCGGAAAAAGCGATCCGGTAGGTTTGCCACGCCAGCAGCGCCACGATGAGGGCAGGCCCGACGAGCGAAGAGACCAGCAGCACGCGAAGGAGCTTAAAGGCGCGCATCCCTTCCCGCATCGATCCTTCCTCTATGTCTCGCCCTTGATAACCTCACGCTCCCTCATGCTGCAATCCACCGACGATGGATCCGATGGCGAAATGACCGGGCCCTTGCCGTGTTTCACCCCGCCTCAAGAACCCGGAACCAGTTCTTGCGGCAGGGAGGTGACGTGCGAGGCGATCGCGCCCGCCGTGGTGATGAACACGGTTTCGCGCTTCGCCGCGATGTGGGCGAGCGCACGCCGCAGGTGGCGAAGGCGGTAGGGTTGACCCACGATGTAGGGATGGAGCGCCACCCCCATGACGAGCGGGGCCGTCCGGCTCTGTTTCAGCATCTCGTCGAACTGGTCGACGATCATGGCGGCGAAGGCGTCGCCGCCGATCTTGCGCCCGACGATCATCGGGATGTCGTTGAGCTCCTGCGGATAGGGGACCGCGAGGATGCGGCCGCGCCTCGTCCGCATCCAGACAGGCTGATCGTCCATGCACCAATCCAGCAGGTAGCGGTAGCCGGCCTCATGCAGCAGGTCGGGCGTGACGAGGCTTTCGGAGATCCAAGGGCCGAGCCAGCCGGCGGGCGCCGATCCTTCATGGCGCGCCACGGTGTCGGTCGCCTGCCGGATCAGGATCGCCTCGTCGGGCTCGCTCAGGCCACCCTGGCGTTCCGCATTCGTGCGGCCATGGCCGACGAACTCGTCGCCGCGCCGACGAAACGCTGCCGGGAGCTCGGGACAGGTCTCGTAGATGGTGCTGTTGACGAGAACGGAGGCTGGAAAGCCAAGCTCCTCGAAGAGGTCGAGCAGGCGCCACGCCCCGACCCGGTTGCCGTAATCGCGCCAAGCGTAGTTGAGAATGTCGGGCGGGGGCCCGCCAGGGGCGAGTTCGGCCCCGAGCCCTTCGCCGAATGCAAACTCCTCGAGGTTGAGCGCCAGGTAGACCGCCAAACGCCTGCCGTTGGGCCAATCGTAAACGGGGCGGTCGACGATGGCTGAATAGTCGTACCGGCCGTGCCGCCCCATGGGTTTCACGCGATATCCCCCCGATGCGGCGCGCCTGCGTGGTTGCCGCCCATCTTGCCCAATCATGCCGTCGAAACAGGCCGACGCTTTGTAAAGTATGATGCAGCGATGGCCACCGCCGTAGCCCCTCGTCGGACGAGGAAAACAATGGCGTTCTGGCTGCCTGTCAACCCGCTCTGTTTCTTTTCAGCGTTTTCCATCAAGGCCCCGGCGGGCTGAAAGGGTCGGTGGTGGCGGCCTGACTGACGCCGCTTTTCGGTTCTGCTGCTTGGCCCCAACCGTCGACGACGGTCGGAACCGACCTCCTTATGCGCCGCCACGACCAAGAGCGTCGGAACGGTGGTCCACGGATCAATCGAATGGGGCGTCACCGGGCTCTTGCACTTGGTGGCGTACCGGCAACTGCCGCCACAGTTTATATCGGTTCCCGCTTTCCTTCCCGAGCGCGTAATCTGGATGGCGATCGGCCTGGTCCTGGCCGTCATGGGTTGCCGCTTGGCGTTCGGACGGAAATCACACCAACCCAAAGGCTCACGTAACATCTTATTTCCGGTCCTAGACCTTACCTATGCTTAATAAATATTCAAAAATCCATTCCGGTGTCACCCGACTACATCAGGCTACAAAGAAGGTCGTCCCGCCTCTGTTTTGGGCATCGTCGCAGGACTTACAAGGATCTAACCCCGAAGTTTCTTTAACGCCTCTCCGTTAGTGTTGGGCAGAGCTGGACATGACGGGCCGGCGCGAGCACAATGCCATGAAACGCGACGATGATTTGCGACTGGTTGACAACAATAAACAGGCTCCAGCCTCCATGATGCAGGACAGCGGCCTCATCGCCTTGTGCATGATCGGGGCCTACCATCGGCTGGCGGTCCAACCGGCCCAACTCCATCACGAGCTCGGTCTCGGCCGCAACGAGGCCACGCCCGACGACCTCGTCAGGGCGGCCAGCCGGCTCGGCCTCAAGGCCCGGGCCGTGTCGCGCGTCAAATCGAAAAAGCTGGCCGGCATGCCTCTGCCCGCCATCATCCAGACCACCGGCGGCCGGTTCGTGCTGCTCGCCGCGCAGGTCGCCGAAGGCGTTTACCGCCTGATCGATCCGCTCACCCACGCGATGACGGAAGAAAACGAGACCTCGATCGAGACCGTCTGGAATCGCCGGGTCATCCTCGTCACGCGCCGGGTCAGCATCGACAAAGCCGCTGCTCGCTTCAGCTTCCGCTGGTTCCTCGCTCCCTTGTGGCGCTACCGGAAGCCGTTGGGTCAGGTGCTCGCCGCCTCGCTGTTCATCCAGATCTGCGGCCTTCTGACCCCGCTGTTCTTCCAGCTGACCATCGACAAGGTCCTCGTCTACAAGGGTTATTCCACGCTGGCCCTCGTGGTGGTCGGCCTGCTGATGCTGGGCGTTTTCCAGGGCCTGCTGCAGCATCTGCGCTCCTATGTGCTGTCCCACACCACGAGCCGCATCGACGTCGAGCTCGGCGCGCGGATCTTCGACCATCTGCTCCGGCTGCCGCTGTCCTATTTCGAAACCCGCCCCACGGGGCAGACCGTCGCCCGCATGCGCGAAATGGAAACCATCCGCGCCTTTCTGACGGGACAGGGCTTGACATCGGCCATCGATTGCCTGTTCGCCGCGATCTTCGTAGCCGTGCTGGCGCTCTACTCGCCCTTCCTGACGCTGATCGTGCTCGGCTCGATCCCCTTCTACGTGATGATCGCCGCCGGGCTGCGACCGCTCCTGCGGGTCAAGATCGAGGAAATGTTCGCCAGCGGGGCCGCCAGCCAGCAATTCCTGGTGGAAGCGGTGGTGGGGGTCAACACGGTCAAATCCTCCGCCATCGAGCCTCAGTTGCGAACGCAATGGGAGGAAAAGCTCGCCGCCTATGTCCGCACCGCCTTCGACAGCGCCATGCTGTCCAGCCTCGGGCAGAACGGCATTCAATACGTCAACAAGGTTTCGACGGCGCTCGTGCTTTTCTTTGGGGCTCGCGCCGTGATGGATGGGAGCCTGACGGTTGGCGGGCTGATCGCCTTCAACATGATCATGAACCAGGCGACGGCGCCCATCCTGCGCTTGTCGCAGCTTTGGCAGGATTTCCAGCAGGTCCAGGTGTCGGTCGAGCGTATCGGCGACATCCTCAACACCGCGCCCGAGAGCCGTTCCCTGGCCCAGGCGCACCTGCCACCGGCCCGCGGCGAGATCAGGTTCGACGACGTGCTGTTCCGTTACCGCACGGCCGGCACGCCGGTGCTGCAGCAGGTCTCCATCGAGATCCCGGAAGGCCAGGTGATCGGCATCGTGGGACCGTCCGGCTCGGGCAAGTCCACCTTCACCAAACTGCTGCAGCGGCTTTACACGCCGGAAATGGGCCGCATCCTGATCGACGGCGTCGATATTTCGCAGGTCGACCCGGCCTGGCTGCGACGTCAGATCGGCGTCGTGCTGCAGGAAAACCTCCTCTTCAACCGGACGGTGCACGACAACATCGCCCTCGCCAACCCCGGCATGGATCGCGGCCAAGTCATGATGCTGGCCAAACTGTCGGGCGCCGACGAGTTCATCAACAAGCTTCCGCTCGGCTACGACACGGTGATCGAGGAGCGCGGCGCGAACCTGTCGGGCGGGCAGCGTCAGCGCATCGCCATCGCCCGCGCGCTTTCAACCAATCCCCGCATCCTGATCTTCGACGAGGCGACGAGCGCGCTCGACTACGAAAGCGAGCAGCTGATCCAGACCAACATGCAGCAGATCACCAAGGGGCGTACGGTGCTGATCATCGCGCACCGCCTCGCCGCCGTGCGCCGATGCGACCGGATCATCGCCATCCAGAACGGCCGGATCGTCGAGGACGGCACCCACCGCGACCTGCTCGACAAACCCGACAGCGTTTACGGACGGCTGTGGCGGTTGCAGGGCCACGAAGTCGCCGACGCGGCCTGAGCGGCCCTTCCCTTTCCCATCCAGGGCTTGACGGCGCCTCGCGCGCGACCCGTCACGCCGGTTCAAAAGCGTACCAATCCGACGGAGCACGTCCATGTCCGCATCGTCAGCCGCCCGTCGCCACCCCGTCCCGGTACCGGCCGAGAAACCCAATGCCAAACCGCCCGTCCGTCCGGACCTCAAGGCGCTTGCACGGTCGCGCTCGGGTGAGGATCGCGAGTTCCTGCCGGCCGCCCTCGAGATCCTTGAAACCCCCGCGTCCCCCGCCCGCGTCGTCTTCTTGTGGCTTATCTGCGCCATGTTCGCGGCGGCCCTCGGCTGGAGCTGGTTCGCCAAGCTCGACATCTACGCGGTCGCCCCCGGCCGGATCCAGGTCAGCGGCCGCTCCAAAATCGTGCAGCCGGTCGAGCCCGGCACGGTTCACGCCGTGCGGGTGCGGAACGGCGACCATGTGCAGGCCGGCGACACATTGATCGAGATCGAAGACGCGGAAGTCGAAGCCGAAGTCGAGACCCAGACCAACGAGCTTGAAAACCTCGGGGCGGAAATCATCCGCCGACGCGCCGCCATCGTCTCGGCGCAGTCACCGACTAGCCAGCCGCACCCTCGGGCCTTTGCGCCCAGCGCGGGGTCGGGCGTCGAGGCGCGCGCCGAAGCCGGCTTCGTGGCCGACCTCGACCAACTCGCCAGCAACCGGGACAGTTTGAAGGCGCAGATCGCCCAGAACGACGCGCAGCGGCAGCGACTGGCCATGAGCGTCGCGGCACGGCAGCGCCTGACAGGGTCGTTGAAGGAGCGCGTCGACATGCGCGAACAGCTCGTCGCCTCCAACGCCGGAACCCGGGCCTCAGTACTCGACGCCATGCAGCAATTGCAGTCCGAAGACGCGAACCTCGCCTACGACAAGGGACAGCTCATCGAGACGGACGCCGCCGCCGCCGTTCTGCAATCCAAGATCGTCCAGGTCGACGCGGATTTCATCGTCGCCCAGACCGACAAGCTCGAAGACGCCGAACGGAAGCAGAGCCGGGTCAAGGACGACCTCATCAAGGCGTCGGCCCGGGCCCGTCACTTCCGGCTGACCGCCCCCATGAACGGAACCGTGCAGCAACTCGCCGTGACAACCCCCGGCCAGGTCGTGACCACCGGCCAGCCCCTCATGGTGATCGTGCCGAGCGAGGGATCGCTCGAGATCGAGGCCATGATCATGAACCGGGACATCGGCTTCGTCAGTTCCGGGCAGAGCGCCGTCGTCAAGGTGGACGCCTTCCCGTTCACCCGATACGGGGCGATCGACGGCACGGTGTCGCTGATCTCCAAGGACGCCGTCGACGAGCGGGACGCCGAAGGCGGGAGCGACACGCTTCGCCTGTCGCAAAGCCAGGGTTTGTCGCAGGCCGGACCGGGCAAGACGCAGAACCTCGTTTTCCCCGTCACGGTGAGCCTGGCCAAGCAGACCATCGACGTCGATGGGAAGACTGTTCCACTGTCGCCGGGCATGACAGCCAACATCGAGGTGAGGACGGGTGAACAGCGCGTCCTCGCCTACCTGTTCTCACCCCTGCATGAAATGGCGGCGATGGCCGGGCACGAGCGGTGACGGAACTGCGTCGACGGGGTGAGCCGGCGCGAGCTGACCTGAGGCGCAATCACGCTTGAGCGACACGGAAGAAGAAGCCGTCAGTTGGCCTCGAGTGATGCCCGTGATAGGTCAGCTTTATTGACCTATCACGGCGTCGTTTGATGATCGACCTTCATACTTACGCGATGTTCCTGGTGACGGCGCTCGTTCTCGTCCTTTCGCCCGGCCCTGACACGGTTCACGTCCTGTCACGCACCGTGGCGTCGGGAACCTCGGCCGGGTTGATGTCGCTGCTTGGCACGCAGGTCGGAAATGTGGTTCACGCCGTCCTGGCAGGGGTTGGGGTTTCGACGGTCATCCTGCTGTTTCCGTTGGCCTTCCATGCCTTGCGGATCGTCGGCGTGGTCTACCTGGTCGTTCTCGCGATCACCACGTGGCGCGCACCGGCGACCTTGGCGTTGGGTGTAAATTCCGCGGACACGAAAAGTCTCGGCCGGTATTTCGCCCAGGGCCTCGCCAACAACCTCGCCAACCCCAAGATGATCGCCTTCTTCCTGGCGCTGTTTCCGCAATTCGTCCGCCCCGAGCATGGGTCGCTCGCGCTGCAAAGCCTCGTGCTCGGTTCGACGCTCGCCTGCATGGCGGTCATCTGGATCGGGCTGGTCGTCATCGGGGTGGGACGATTTCGAGCGGCAGTGGTCCAGCGCCCCGGATACCTCCGATGCGCCAACCGGCTCGCCGCCGTGACGTTTGTCGGGCTGGCCTGCCGTCTCGCCACGGAGGAAAGCCACTAGCCCGCGTTACGGCGCCGATCCATGGTTGGCCCGGCTCCCGCCGGGATTGCTCGATGATGCTTGTGGCGTGTCGCCATCCACGATATTGCGACGGACATGCTGGACCATCTCAAATCCAACAATCGCAACTGGGCGAACCGGAAGGTCGCGGTCGACGCGGGGTTCTTCAGGCGCCTGGAGCAGCAGCAAGCACCCGAATACCTGTGGATCGGATGCTCGGATAGCCGCGTGCCCGCCAACGAGATCGTGGACCTCGATCCCGGGGAACTCTTCGTTCATCGCAACGTCGCCAACCTGGCTCCGCCGCAGGACGCCAACTACCTGTCGGTGCTGCAGTTCGCCGTCGACGTGCTGAAGGTCAAGCACATCATGGTGGTGGGCCATTATGGGTGCGGCGGCGTGAGCGCGGCGGTGGATGGCAAGCGGCGCGGCCTCGTGGACCATTGGCTGCATCCGATCCGGGACGTCGCGCACGAGCATCGGGACGAACTCAACGCCATTCCCGACACGCGCGCGCGCCTCGATCGCTTGTGTGAACTCAACGTGATGCGGCAGGTACGAAACGTGGCGTCCGACGTCTTCCTGCAGGACGCATGGGCGCGCGGACAGCCGATCAGCGTGCATGGCTGGGTGTACTCGCTGTCGAACGGCCTGATCACCGACCTCGACGTCACCGTCAATCGTCCGGATCAGATCGGTGACATTGGCCTAGGCGAGATTTGATCCCAAGCCGGGCTTCAACATCCATGGTGCGCGTGAGAACGAAAATCCGAGGCTTCGATCAATCGATGGTCGGCGCCCGGTCGGCTTCGTTCAACACGTAGGCGAGGCATGCCATCCAGGTAATCGCGATCCACATCATGATGATCCCCTTCCCATGAAGGGCAGGATGCGCCCGCCTCCGCTAAGGTCAGCTTTTTGGAATCGATCGCTTTTGAACGATCGGCAACAATCGGTCTCCGCTGTCTCTCGCCCCGCGTCCTAATCAATACAACCTGGAATTACAACCCAGGGTTGCAGATGCCGCGTGGGCATTGACGCACCTTGAGCTTCGCGGCAAAGCTGGCGACACGTCCTTAGGCCGGCCAGCAGAAGCCAGCGCGGGCGACGTGCAAAGGACCCCACCATGCTTCCCGTATCCGGCCTGACGCCGAACAGCTTCGCCTATGAACAACAGCCGATGGTCAAGCCGACGGGCTTTCGCGAATATGACGCGCGTTGGCTGTTCGGGTCCGAACTCAACCTCATGGGCGTTCACGCGCTCGGCCTGGGGCTCGGAACCCTGCTGCACGAACTCGGCGTCAAGCCGGAACTCGTGACGGGACATGATTTCCGGTCCTATTCGTCATCCATCAAATACGCGCTCGTTTCGGGGCTGATGGCGGCGGGCGTCAAGGTGCACGACATCGGCCTCGCGCTATCCCCCATGGCGTATTTCGCTCAGTTCGCGCTTGATGTCCCGGCGGTCGCGATGGTGACGGCCTCGCACAACGACAATGGATGGACGGGCGTCAAGATGGGCGCCTACCGCCCCGTGACGTTCGGCCCCGACGAGATGGGCCGGCTGCGCGACATCGTGCTCGGCGGCAGGGGTCGCGCGGCACCGGGGGGCTCCTACCAGTTCGTCGAGAATTTCGCCGAGGTTTACATCAGGGACCTGACCGATCGACCGCCGATCGGCCGCAAGCTCAAGGTGGTGGCGGCTTGCGGAAACGGCACGGCGGGCGCTTTCGCGCCGCGCGTCCTCGAAGCCTTGGGTTGCGACGTGGTCCCGCTCGACACGGAGGCCGACTACACCTTCCCGCGCTACAACCCCAACCCCGAAGACCTTCACATGCTGGAGGCGATGGCCGAGAAGGTGCGCGAAACCGGCGCCGACGTGGGCCTAGGCTTCGACGGCGATGGGGACCGCTGCGGGGTCGTCGACAACGAAGGCCATGAGATCTTCGCCGACAAGATCGGCGTCATGCTGGCCCGCGACCTGTCGGGCCTGCATCCCAACGTGACCTTCGTGGTGGACGTCAAATCGACCGGCCTCTTCGCGACCGACCCCGTGTTGCTGGCGAATGGCGTAAAAGCCGATTATTGGAAAACGGGCCATTCCCATATCAAGCGCCGCGTCGCGGACCTCACGGCCCTGGCGGGCTTCGAGAAGTCGGGTCACTTCTTCTTCAACACGCCGGTCGGGCGCGGCTATGACGACGGCCTGCTGACCGCCATCGCGGTTCTCGACATGCTCGACCGCAATCCAGCCAAGACCATGGCGGACCTATACCGCGACATGCCCAAGACGTGGGGCTCGCCCACCATGTCGCCACACTGCGACGACGAGATCAAATACGGCGTGGTCGACACCGTGGTGGCCCGCTTCAAGGCCATGCAGGCCGAGGGACAAGCCTTTATCGACCAGCCCATTCGGGACCTCAACACCGTCAACGGCGTGCGGGTCACCGTGGAGGACGGGACATGGGGGCTGGTGCGAGCCTCGTCCAACAAGCCCGAACTCGTCGTCGTGGTGGAGAGCCCCGTGTCGGAAGCCCGCATGCGCGCCATGTTCCACGCCATCGACGGTGTGATGCGCTCCTGCGGGGAGGTCGGGGTCTACAACCAGACGATCTAGCCTTGCGGCCTCGAAGCAAAGGAACGCATCAGCGCCGTGACATGCGAAACACCGCCTTGGCTTGAAAGTGGCGGGACAGGATGCGGCTGGCGAGCGTCATCGCCTTGTTGAGTCGGCCGGCGACAACGTTTGGTTTGTGGGCGAACATGGCGTCGAGGCCGATCCGAGCGACCTCGGCGGGCGACAGCATCATGGTCCGCAAGGCTGCCGGGGGACGGTATCCGGCCACCTCGAAGAATTCCGTGTCCATCAGGCCGGGGCAGAGCACCGTGACGCCCACCCGAGGGGCGAGTTCGACGTTCAGCGATTGGCCAAGCGACAGCACGTAGGCCTTGGCGGCTCCATAGGCGGCGAGAATGGGTGTCGGCTGATAGGCGGCGACGCTGGCAACAAGGAGCATGTATCCTTTGCCGCGGGCAGCCATGCGCCGACCGAAAAGATGGGTCAGTTCGGTCAAGGCGACGACGTCCACCTGCAGCATCGCACGAAGATCGTCCGGCTCGTGATCCACGAAAGCGCTGCTGAGGCCGAAACCGGCATTGTTGACGAGGATCGTCGGCTCAATCCCACGCGCGTCGAGGCGCCGCTCAAGTGCCGCCGCGCCATTCAGTTCGGCTAGGTCGATCGTTTCCACAACCACCTCGACACCGTGCTTGTGGCCGAGGTCGGCCGCGAGGTCCCGCATGGGCGCCTCGCGCCGCGCCGTCAGGACGAGATTGATGCCCTTTTCGGCCAGCAAGATCGCCAGTTGCACTCCAAGGCCGCTCGACGCGCCTGTGACCAGGGCCCACTGAACTTCCGATCGATCCATGCCATCCATCCTTCGGGTGTTGGCATTAAAGGTGACTGCCGGCTCATGGAAGCCGTCGACCGTCGCTTGTCACCAGGGGTTATAGGCCCATCGTCCAATCAACCAAGGCCTTGGCATCCGGCATTCCATCAGCGGCCTGTCCGGAGTTCCATCCTTTGCACCGACTTGGCGAGATTGACGAGGTCGTTGTTGATGACCGTGCTCCTCGGCTGCAAGAACGTCTGGAGGTTGGACGAGTT
The DNA here is from genome assembly GCA_937871825.1 of uncultured Alphaproteobacteria bacterium. Lineage (GTDB taxonomy): Bacteria > Pseudomonadota > Alphaproteobacteria > Rhizobiales > Beijerinckiaceae > Lichenihabitans. The sequence continues at coordinate 14,535 of CALMOK010000263.1, read as the reverse complement.
CTTAAGCCCGAGCTTGCTCACGTAGTCGGACACCTTCGATCCGGAGGCGACAGGGTCGAAATCACCATCGAGGTTGCCGGGGCTGATCGACGTCTTTGTCGCGAACACCCCCCAGGCGAGGCTCGAGGATAACTGAATTTGAGGCGTGGACGATCGGCGGGTCATCTGGGCCATATAGGTGGCGATCCGATCGCCGAAGCTCGTGCGATATTCGCATTGCATGTCGCGAAGTTCGACGGACCCGATGATCGACTGGCCGCCTTGCCGACAGACGATTTCCCCCACGGAATAATAGGTCATGGGTTCGGATGATGCGTTCGCCGGCATCAGCGACCACGTGACGAGCGACAACAGCCAGAGGCGAGAAGGCGCCGAGATCGGCAAGGGCAAGTCTCCGAGTCAGGCGGGCAATCAGGCCACCAACCCCGCTAGCACGACACAGAATCCGCGCTGCGCCTGGCAACACGGGTTGTCTGGCATGCTTGGCGCGATCGCGTCAGGCTTGGCCGTACTGGCCATAATATTTATACTCGTAGAATTCGCGGGGCCGTCCTTCGAAGGCCTGCATGGCGGCAAGGTCCGTCTTGTTAAGGACGCAGCCCAACAGCTTTTCCTGAACGCCAGGGGTCGACGCCAGGGTTACCAGCACGATGTCGGTGTTGGTCTTGCCCCATTCCACCACATAGATGAAAGCATCGAACAGGTGGGCGCAAGCCCGCACATCGACGACCGGCACGATGGGCGGCAGGTCGACCACCACATAGTCGACCTCACCCCGCAGGGTCTCCAGCAAGGATTTCATGCCATCCGAGGAGAGGATTTCATTGGTGTCGCTCATACCAGGCCTAATAACGGCCGGGATGAAGCTCAACCCCGTCGAATTCTCTCGCCATGCGGTTTCAGCAAGCGACTTGGTGCCCTGCACCAACTCGACGAGGCCGGTCGACGTCTTGGGTGTGAGAAAGCGCGTCAGGGACGGGCTGCGCAGATCGCCGTCGATCAGCACACAGCGCTGGCCGGCGTGGGCGATGAGATGGGCCAGGTTGGCCGAAATCAGCGACTTGCCCTCGTGCGGGAGCGACGAGACAATGCCGATGGTCTTGATGGTCTCGGCACTTGATGGCCCGGCGTTGATCCTGACAGTATCGGCCGCCACCTTGGCGTTCCGCAAGGTCTCGGCAAAGCGCGAGAAGGGCTGCTTGACCACGTGGTTATAGGGCCCGAGATCCTCATCCAGGATCCGGTCGGCGTAATTGGCGTTGGCGGGCCCGACCAGCTTCCGCAGCATCTCGGCTTTGGTGAGCTTGGGCACGACACCGAGCACTTCCGTGTTGAGCAGGGCTTCCAGCTGGGCCGGCGTTCGGAACACCTTATCGAAATGTTCGCGCATGAAGGCGATCACGCCGCCGATCAGCAGGCCGAGCATGACCCCGGCGGGAACGATCAGCATGGTCCTGGGGCGGCTTGGCGCGAGGGGCGGCGTCGCCACGGTGATCACGCGCGCATCTGTGATGGGGAAGGATTCCTGCTGCGTGGTTTCCATGAATTTCTGCAGGAAGTTGTCGTACAGCGTCCGATAGGATTGCGCGACGCTTTCCAGCTGGCGGAGTTGCACCGACGAGTTGCTGAGCGATCGCGACTGGGCGACGAGTTCGTCCATGTCCTTCTTGACCGAGTCCTGGCGGCTCAACGCGATCTGATAATCGCTGCGGTAGGTTTCGGCGATGCGCTTGACCTCCTCGACAATGCTGTTCGCGATCTGCTGCATCTGGTTGCGGTCATTGACCGCCGCGAGGTGACCCTTGCCGTAACGGGCCGAGATATCGGCTTCCTGCTTGGCGATATCGACATACTGCGAGCGCAGCCGGGTGATCACGTCGTTCTTCAACGTGTCGGTGATGTTGCCAGCCGACACGCCCTTGCCCATGATCTCGGTGATGCGGTCAAGCCGCGCCTTGGCCTCGGTAACGGCTTGAGCGGCTTGGCCCGACTGGCTGCCGAGTTCATCGAGCCGCTGATCGTTCATCAGGCCGCGACCCGTGTCGACGATGTTGTGGTCGACCTTGAACTGTTGAACGGCGTGGTCGGCGTTGAGGGCCTGTTCGCGCAGGCCACTAAGGCGATCCTGCAGCCAGGCATTAGCCCGTCGGGTCGCGTCATATTTCGTGTCGAGCTGATCCTGCATGTAGGCGTCGGCCACCGCGTTGGCGATGCGGGCCGCGTTGGTCGGACTGACCGACATGTAGTCGATCTCGACCACGTAGGTGAGGCCCTGTCGCTTGACCGTCAGGTTGCGCTCGAACGCCTCGACGACCTGACGCTCCAGCAACAGGTTGGCGTCTCCCTTGGTGGACGACGAGGACGAACCGAACAAGCGTCCGGCGAAGGAGGTGATGGGGCTCAGCAGGAAGCCGATCAGGCCGGGCCGCGGGTTCGTGAACTCCGGGTCGTGCTTGAGATCGAGCTTGTTGATGACCGCGAGGGCGATCCGCTCCGACTTGATGACCTCGAGCTGACTGTCCATCGTGGGGCTGTCAAGGACGGCCTCTCCCAGGATCGACTGATCCTGGAGCAGGTTCACCTTGCGGGCATCGACGAAGAACAGCGCCGTGCCGGTATATTGCTTGGTCGACATCACGCTATAAGTGATCGCCAGAACCGTCGTGATCAGGAGCGCGGTAAGGATCGTCCATTTCTGCCGCTTGAGGATCGCCAGAGCGTCCCCGATGGATGCCGAAGACTCCTGCTCGGCCGGCCCGGTCGCATAGCTCGGCGCGTGAACCGGCTTGGAGATTTTAAGCATCAGCCCATCCAAAATCGTTGCATCGCAAATTCCGCCAAGGGCCGGCGAGGTATACACCTTCATTCCCGAAAGTGGCCTCAAACCAAGCCTTGGGGCCTACCCCGTCCGACATGCCTGTGATCGCCATGCGGCGCTGGGCCCGAAGGCCGTCAACAGCCACCGCATGACCGGACGACATCAAATTGCCTGGCTGATTGGACAATCGCGAAACATCCGATCCGCCAATGTTCGCCCTCTTTGTCCACCATCGGGTGGAGGATCAGCGTTCATCCCGATACGTTTGTCATTCGCGTCCGGCTGAGGGTGCGAAGCGTGGCTCAAAGCAGCTTCGTCACCAGCCAACGTTTTATACAAACATAATTGAGGCTCAATCAAGTCCAGCCGTCCAGCTGACACAACGTCACCGCCTGTAAACAGCAGCTAATGCCCGTCGCCCATCAATGACGTCAGGTATTTTCCGTAGGCACTCTTGTGAAGTTCGCCGGCGAGCGCCGTCAACTGGGCGGCGTCGATCCAGCCCTGCAAAAAGGCGATCTCCTCGGGACATGCGATTCGCAGACCTTGGCGTCGCTCGAAGACGCGCACGAACTCGGCCGCCTCGAGGAGGCTGTCGGGCGTTCCGGTGTCGAGCCAGGCGAAGCCACGACCCATCTTCTCTACCCGAAGGTCGCCGCGCCGGAGATAGATGGCGTTGAGATCGGTGATTTCGAGTTCGCCGCGCGGCGATGGCTTGAGGTCCGCCGCGAGGTCGACCACTTTGGAGTCGTAAAAATAGAGGCCCGTCACCGCCCAGTTCGATTTCGGCTTGGTGGGCTTTTCCTCGAGCGACAGGGCCCGGCCGCCCGCATCGAAATCCACCACGCCATACCGCTCGGGATCGTGGACATGGTAGGCGAACACGGTTGCGCCCTGCTGCCGCTCGATCGCCGGCCGCATGAGGTCGGGCAAGCCGTGCCCATAGAAGACGTTGTCACCCAGGATCAGCGCCGCCGATTGACCGGCGATGAAGTCGGCGCCGATCACGAAGGCCTGCGCCAAGCCGTCGGGCGTGGGCTGTTCGGCATAGCGCAAATCAATCCCCCACCGCGATCCGTCGCCCAGCATGCGCTGGAACAGCGGCAGATCGTTCGGCGTCGAGATGACCAGGATCTCCCGGATGCCGGCCAGCATCAGGGTCGACAGCGGATAATAGATCATCGGCTTGTCATAGATCGGCAGCAGTTGCTTGGAGATGACCGTGGTCATCGGATGCAGCCTCGTGCCGCTGCCGCCCGCCAGGATGATGCCGCGCATGCTTATGGTCCCCTTCGATCAAACGTCGTTTGGCTCAGCCCTTGGCCCCGGCGAGCAAACGATCCACGCAAACGTCGAGTGACGTCCGCCAGTTCGGCAACACGAGGCCGTGAACCGCCTTAAGCCTAGCCCCGTCGAGCCGTGAATTGACGGGTCGCCGGGCGGGCGTCGGAAACTCCGCCGTGGTGATCCGCTTGACCCGCGCGCTCGGCCCGCCCGACATCGCCGACCGGGCGAAGATGGCTTCGGCGACGTCCGCCCACACAGCCTCGCCCTGCCCCGTCATGTGAAACACGCCGTAGTGGCTCTCGTCGTCGCCGGCGCGGACCCGCCCCGCGATCGCCACCAGGGTCCTGGCGATGTCGAGCGCGGAGGTCGGGCAGCCATGCTGATCGGCCACCACGCCCACCTCGTCGCGCGTACCAGCGAGGCGCAGCATGGTGCGAACGAAATTTGTGCCGAACGGGGCGTAAACCCAGGCGGTGCGCAGGATGACGTGCCGGGCGTTGGCGGCGGCGACGGCGCGCTCGCCTTCGAGCTTTGTCCGCCCGTAGACGCCGAGAGGCCCCGTGGGGTCGTCCTCGCGATAGGAGCGCTGGCTGGAGCCGTCGAACACGTAGTCGGTTGACAGGTGGAGGATCGGAACGCCGATGTGAGCAGCGGCTTCCGCCACCGCGCCCGCTCCCACCCCATTCACCGCCCGGGCGAGATCCGGCTCGCTTTCGGCCTTGTCGACGGCCGTGTAGGCGGCGGCGTTGACCACGACGTCGGGCTGCGCCGCCTCAAGGGCTGGCGCGATGCCGCGCGGGTCCGCGAGGTCCAGCGTGGGACGGCCAAGGGGTATGATCGTCACGCCCTCGACGGCCCCGACCTCGCTCAAGGCTTGGGCGACCTGCCCGTCCCGGCCCGTGACGACGATCCGCATCGCTCATGCCCCCGCAGCTGTCGGTGCCAGCGGCACGGACTTGTCGAGCCCGAGACGCTCGCCCGTGTAAACCTTGTCGCGCAAGGGCTGCCACCACCAAGCGTTGTCGAGGTACCAGCGCACCGTCCGCCGGATGCCCGACTCGAAGGTTTCCTGCGCCCGCCAGCCGAGTTCGTCCTCCAGCTTTGTGGCGTCGATGGCGTAACGATGGTCGTGGCCCGGCCTGTCGGTCACGAAGGTGATGAGGTCGCGGCGCGGCTTGGCGGCTGGAACGAGGTCGTCGAGCACGTCGCAGATCGTTTGCACCACGGTGAGGTTGGTCCGCTCGTTGCGGCCGCCCACGTTGTATTTCTCGCCCAAGCGCCCGCCCTGCACGACCGTCCAAAGGGCGCGGGCGTGGTCCTCGACGTAGAGCCAGTCGCGGATGTTGCTGCCGTCGCCGTAAACGGGAAGCGCCTTGCCGTCGAGCGCGTTAAGGATCACCAGCGGGATCAGCTTTTCAGGAAAGTGGAACGGCCCGTAATTGTTGGAACAGTTGGAAATGACGACCGGCAGGCCGTAGGTCCGCATCCAGGCGTTGGCGAGATGGTCGGAGGCCGCCTTGGAGGCCGAATAAGGCGAGGACGGATCGTAGGGGGTGGTTTCCTTGAAGAACCCATCGGACCCGAGCGAGCCGTAAACCTCGTCCGTCGACACGTGGAGGAAGCGGAAAGCCGCGCGCTCACCCGCCGGCAAGGCCGACCAGTAGGCGCGGGCGGCCTCAAGCAGCGTGAACGTCCCGATCACGTTGGTTTGCACAAAGGCGGCGGCGCCGGTGATCGAGCGGTCGACATGGCTTTCGGCCGCCAGGTGCATGATGTGGGTCGGCTGGAAGGACGCAAAAATGCCGTCCACCGCCGCCCGGTCGACGATATCGGTCCGCGCGAAACGATAGTTCGGCTGGTTGGAAACCGCCCGTAGACTTTCGAGGTTGCCCGCGTAGGTCAGGCTGTCCAGGTTGAGGACCGAGACGTCGGGCTCGCCAGCCAGCAGCCGGACCACGGCGGACCCGATGAAGCCGGCCCCGCCCGTGACGACGACGCGCTTCACCGGACGGCTCCGGATTCGTCACCGAGGGTGAAGATGGCCGGAAGATCGGCCAGGCGCGGCAGCTTCGTGTCCTTGTCGGCGAGCACGGGCGTGTTGGACCCGAGTTGCCAATCGATGGCGAGGGAGGGGTCGTTCCACAACACACCCCCGTCGTCGGCCGGGCTGTAGGAATCCGTCACCTTGTAGACCACGATCGTGTCGGGTTCGAGCGTGCAATAACCATGCGCAAAGCCGGGCGGAACCCAGAGTTGCGCACCGCCTTCCACGTCGAGCCGTGCCGACACATGCTGCCCGAAGGTCGGCGAGCCGTGCCGGATATCGACCGCCACGTCGAGCACCGCGCCTTTGACGACCCGCACGAGCTTGCCCTGCGCTTTCGGCGGCTTCTGGAAATGCAATCCGCGCACGGTACCGGCCGCCGCCGATAGCGCCTCGTTGTCCTGTACGAAATCCAGCGCGGCGACCTTGTCGCGGAACAGGGCGGCGTTGAACGTTTCGACGAAATAACCGCGCGCGTCGCCAAATCGCTTCGGCCGGATGAGCATGACGGCCGGAACGGGTAGGGTCTCAACAATCATGCGCGATCGGCTCCAGTGCAGAGCCACACGGTAGGACCCATCGCGGCGAATGACAACATGATGCGCCGCAGCATTTGGTGAAGATAACCGTCATCGTACCTCCAGCATTGCTATTCTGAAGCTTTGTACCGCCTTATTCATCGAACAGGGCGCGTTTGGATTACGTGGATGAAATCAATCCTTTCGATCACCAGGCTGTGTTGAGGATCGTGGTTGCTTGTCCTCTACGGCAGGGGTGTCCTGAAGTGTCACGACACTCTCGTAGATATGGACCACAGCAAGAATGCCAGCCATGCATCAGACACATCACGCCGAACTATTGCTCTTTTTGTTGCTCTTTTGGCGCTTGCACTCTGAGCACCACGGGACGATCGAGCAGGAATAGGGGTTCTCGGCGACGATTATATGATGACGTAGCGGATCGGCAGTTTAAAAGACTTTCGATGGAACCCTAGACTTTCAGATGTCGGGTTGCGCCAGACACCCGGCGCAAATCCTTGGGACTTGCCGGTTTGAACCGGGGTTGGCGTGGGCGATGGCATCGGGGCGGGAGCGATGAACAAGATGGGCACGCCGAGCCGGGTGGAGATCACGGTGCTGATGCCGTGCCTCAACGAGGCCGAGACCATCGGCGTTTGCGTCGACAAGGCGATCAGCTTCTTGAGGAGCCATGAGCTGTCGGGCGAGGTCCTGATCGCCGACAACGGCTCGACGGACGGGTCGCAAGCCATCGCGACGAGCGGCGGGGCCAGGGTCATCGCCATTCCGGTGCGCGGCTATGGCGCCGCCCTGCAGGGCGGCATCGCCGACGCCCGGGGCGACTTCACCATCATGGGCGACGCCGATGATTCCTACGACTTCATGAACCTCATGCCGTTCATCGGCGCCCTGCGGGGCGGCGCCGACCTTGTCATGGGCAACCGCTTCCGCGGTGGCATCGGGGCGGGCTCCATGCCGTTCCTGCACCGCTATCTCGGCAATCCCGTGTTGAGCTTCATCGGCCGGCTGTTCTTCCGGCTGGGCGTCGGGGACTTCCACTGCGGGCTCCGAGGCTTTCGGACACAGCGCATCCGGGATCTTCACCTCAAGGCCATGGGCATGGAATTCGCCAGCGAGATGGTGGTTCGGGCATCCCTGGCCAAGCTCGCCATCACGGAGGTGCCCACAACCTTGAAGAAGGACGGCCGGTCGCGGCCACCGCACCTGCGGACGTGGCGCGACGGATGGCGCCATTTGCGCTTCCTGCTGATGTTCTCGCCGCGCTGGCTGTTCTTCTATCCCGGTGTGTTCCTGATCGGCATTGGCCTCCTGCTGTCCCTCGTGCTGCTGCCGGGGCCTTTCGCCCTGACGCCGCTGATCTCGCTCGACATCCACTCGCTGGTCGTCGGCGCCATGGCGATCCTGCTCGGATCGCAATGCGTGTCGTTTGCCGCCATCTCGCGGCGCTATGCGGCGGCGCGGGGCTTTCTTCCCTTTTCGGCCAACGTACAGCGGTTCTTGTCGCCCATCACCCTGGAGCGCGTTCTTCTCACGGCGCTGCCGGTCGGCCTCTTGGGCCTGATCGGTATCGCTTGGTGCGTTCTCACCTGGGCATCGGTCGGCTTCGGGCCGCTGCAATATGGCAGCCTGATCCGCCTCCTGATCGTGTCGATGACTGCGATCTGTGTCGCCCTGCAGGTCGCCTTAACGGCCTTTCTCGCCGAAATCCTTGAAATCGAGTAATCGGGTGTCGACGAAAAGGACAGAGATGCCGCGTTCGGCGAGCGATGTGAGGCCTTGGGCCGTCGTGGGCCGTGAAGCGGCAAGGCGCACGGCCGTCGCCGTCCACCACCTTCAATCCAGCCCCGACATCGAGCGGTCTTCCCCATGAACCTGCACGGCACAATCCACGATCAGCTCGTCTTTCGCAGGCGCGCCTCGTTGCTGTCCGCCGCCCTGGCCGACACGCTTCCGCAAGGAGCCCGCGTGCTCGATGTCGGCTGCGGCGACGGCACGATCGCCAGCCTGATCATGAAACATCGCCCCGACGTCGTCATCGACGGCATCGACATCATGGTCCGGCCGCAAACCCTCATCCCGGTCATGGCTTTCGACGGCGTCACCATCCCCCACGCCGACAAGTCCTACGACGTCGTGACGTTTGTGGACGTGCTGCATCACACGAACGATCCATCCGTGCTGCTGGCCGAGGCCCATCGGGTGGCCCGCCGCTATGTCGTGCTGAAGGATCATTACCGGGACGGCCCCCTGGCGCGCGAAACGCTTCGCTTCATGGATTGGGTCGGCAACGCGCCGCACGGGGTGGTGCTGCCCTACAATTACCTGTCAAGCCGGGAATGGGCCGACGTCTTCGCCCGTGTCCGGCTGAAGAAGGACCGGTTGACCGGCAAGCTCGGGCTTTACCCCTGGCCCTTCACGCTTTTGTTCGACCGGCAACTGCATTTCGTCGCGCGCTTGGCGGTCGCGTGAAGGCCGACCACCCGCTTCGCCGGCCGGCCGCCTTTCTCGTCGTCGGGGTCAGCGCCACGCTGGTCTACACCGTGGTATCCAGCCTCCTGGTGTCCATGGCCTCGATGGCGCCCGTTCCGGCCGGCTTCATCGCCTATGTGGCGGTGGTCCCCCCGACCTACCTCGCCCAGAAAACACTGACCTTTCGCGCCAAGACGGCCCATCGCACGAGCTTCCTGCGCTACGCCACCCTGCAGCTCTTCGGGCTGGCCACGACGACGCTGGCCAACAGCCTGTTCGCCGCCGTCGCGCCGGACTTCCACACCGTGTTCTTTTTCATCAGCGCCATGGCGGCGGCCGGGTTCAACTTCATCATCATGCGAGCCTGGGTTTTCGCCGGTGCCGACACCGCCAATTCGTAAAGCCGTTCCGCCCCTCGCCGGCCTTCCGACCGCAACAGCGCGGGGCCGCGTGACGGAGCGGGCGACCCGCGTGGAGACAATGCCCATGACACGTCTTATTCGATCGATCGCCGTGCTGGCCCTGGTGGCCGCCGGGCTGTGGGTCGCGCTGCTCAACCAGGCGCCCCCCATCCAGAATGACAGCGTGTCCTACGCCTACAACGGCCGCTACGTGACCGACCGGGTCGCGCAGGCGCTGCCCGGCCATTCTGAGGCGGGCGGCACGGCCAACCCGCTCATCCACCCGATCAGCCAAGCCGACCCGCGCTGGCTCCCCTCTCCCGAACGGTCGATCTTTTATTCCATGCTGGCCTACCTCGGCTACGCGACGAGCAGCTTCTGGATCACCGCCCTCATCCAGAGCTGCTTGTTCGTCTACGTGTGCCGCCTCCTCCTGGTCCGGGGCCTGCGGCTGACGCCCGTCACGGCCTTTGTCACGCTGTGCGCCGTCTTGGCGACCTCGGCGGCCTCCTTCTACGTCTGCTCCATCATGCCGGACATCTTCACCGGCATCCTGATCGTCAGCCTGGCGCTCCTCCTCATCTTCAAGGACCTGATCGGGCGGGGCGCTGTCACCCTCGTCTTCCTGATCGCGGCCTTCAGCGTGTTGTCGCACGCCACCAACCTGCTGCTGACGGTCGCCGTCCTGCTCCTCGTGCCTTTCGCGCTGCGGCGGCGGCGGTCCAACCGGACCAGGACCCGGCCGAGCCCATCGGCCTGGTCGCGGGCGCTGATCCTCCTCCTGCTGATTGGCGTCGGCTTCGGCGGCGACCTCCTTTACCGGACCGCCATCCGCAACGCGACGGGGATCGAGCCCATCCGCGCGCCCTTCATCACGGCGCGCCTACTCGCCGACGGGCCGGGATACGCCTTCTTGAAGGACGGGTGCGCCTCGCGCCCGTTCGTGGTGTGCGATTACCTGTCCCGCATGCCCATTTCCGACGACACGTTCCTTTGGTCGACCGACCCCGCCAGGGGAGTCTACATGACGGTCGACCAAGCCACCCGCAAGCAACTCTCGGACGAGCAGATCCCCCTCGCCCTCGCCGAGGTCGGGCACAACCCGGCGGCGCAGATCCTCGCTTCGGCCCGCAACGCGGCCGTCCTGTTCGGTAAGTTCGGCCTCGGGGCCTTCGACATCGAGCGCACGCACGACAGCGTGCAAAGCTTCCTCGACGAGGGCTTGCCGGACAACCACATCGCCGTCCAGGACGCGGCCTTGACCACGCACGGGTCCTGGCTGCACCTCGCGGGAGCGTTCTTTCTCGTCGTCTACCTGCTCAGCATGGCCTCGGCGCTACTGGTTCTGCTGTTCTGGCGGCGGATCGCGACGAGCCTCGGCCTCGACCGCAGCGACGCATCGCGCTGGTTCCGCTTCGTCCTGCTGACCGTTTACGCCACGGTCGCCAACGCCGTGATCTGCGGAACCCTGTCGGGGTCCTACAGCCGCTACCAAGGGCGGCTGTCCTGGGTGCCGGTGCTGACCTTCTGGGCCCTTGTCACCTTCGCGCTGTTCCGCCAGTTGCGGGACCAGCGCAACGCCCTCGTGTTGAACGGCGCCGTCACCAAGCCCTAACCCGTCGGACGCGACAGGCGCGAGATCGCGCTCAAGACGGCAGTCGCTCGCGCTCGAACGCGTCCGCCGCGGCGGCTCGCTCCAGGGCAACTTGGCGGGACGGCATCAGCATTGGCAAGCCGATCAGGACCTTCTTGAGGCGCAGCGCCGGCCGCTCCACGACATGCCACGACACGATCGCGCAAAGCAGCGTCAATGGCAGCGAGGCCAGCAGCAACCACCACCATTCGCGCAGGGCCGGAAACCACATCACGAGCGCCTGCTGAATGGGAAAGCCGTAAAGATAAAGGCCGTAGGAATAATCGTGTCGCCCGATCCGGCGCAGTCCGGGCCGCCCCGACATACCGAGGTAGACCACGCAATAGGTGACGAGGAACGGGTTGACATACATCAACGCCGTGTGGGTGAGGCCGAGGTAGGCGAGCACCAGGCTGGCGACGAACAGCCCGCCGTGAAGCGGGATCCGGTCGCGCCACAGGAAGGCCATCACCCCGAAGCCGAAGTAGACCATGATGACGTGCGGCGGGAAGTTGCCAGGCGAGGCGCTGATTCCATAAAGGGCGTGGGCCAGGGCGAGCGCGCCAACCGCAAGGGCGAACATCCCCGTCGTGACGACGCGGCGGGCGAAGACCCCGGAGGCGAGCAGCGCCGCCACAACGAGGTAACAGCCGATCTCCGGCTTAAGCGTCCACATGTTGATGTTGACGATGTCGGGCCATGGATTGTTGACGAACAACCCCGGCAGGAGGAACTTCACCCAGCCGATGATGTTGCCGAAATAACGGAAGAAGCGCGCATCGGTGAAATATTCGCGCAGGCTCACGATGGTGAGCATCGGGCCGAGCAGCAGCGCCGACAGGCAGACCTCGGTGGCAAGGGCGGGCATGATCCGCAGAGCCCGGAAGGCCAGGAAAATCGGCGCGGAGGGTGCCCTGGCGGCGCTCCCCGCCACCAGGAATCCGCTGAGGGCGAAAAAGGCCGGAACAAGCGCCAAGGCGAACGGGAACAAGGCCGTGTCGTTGAGCGTGGAATGACCATAGGCGGCCAGATCGCTGTGAAAGCACAGGACGGCCGCCGACAAAACCAGCCTCATCAGGTCGAAGCCCGATCCAACGCCCCCGTCGCGCGCAAACCGATCAGCAACAGTGACCCATTTCGAAGGAACGGCCAGGTGTTGGTTCATTGCCATGATCGATCCGGTTGTGCTTATGTCGACCATGGACTTACCGCAACGTTCGGGTTGGCGCGACAGGAAGTCGGGATACTGGGTGGCTTCTTGGCCGTCCACGTCTTCCCTTGGGACACCGAGCGTGGCCCGCGTCGCCAGTCGGAGCCCGACAGGCCGACCGGCAGGGTTGCTAAAAGGAGTGGGACGATGCGGGTGTTAGGATTGTTGGCCGTCTGCACGGCCCTGCTCGGTGCCGGCACCTCCCAGGCGGCCGAGCTGGCGGCCTACCCCCGCCACCACAGGTCATCGACCTTCGCCCATCCCGCGCCGGACGGCGTTGCTGCTCAGGCCTATGCCGGGGACGCGGTCCTGGCCCCCCCATGCGAGGACGACTCGCCCGCGGCGCTGATCACTTGCGGGCCGTCCATCCAACTCTCGCCGGAGGCCGACGACCTTCGTGCCCAGAACGTGTTTTCCGGGATCCGTCCAGTTCAGAAGCTGCCTTACCGGCAATTGTTCACCTGGAGCCGCTGAGCTGGAGCCATGAGCCGGAGCGGCAGATCAAACCGGGCGCGGTTGGCCGGTCACCAGACGTCGCTGGACAGATAGGCGTCGAGCGCCTGCTTCCAGTGGCGCATATGGTTGATCCCGCGCAGATCCAGCTTGGTGTTGACCAGCCGCTCGGAGCTGGGGCGCGGCGCCGAATAATCCACCGCGAAATAGGATGATCCCACAGGCTCGATGGCGATGTCGCCGTTTCGCCGAAGCAGACGGACGATCTCCTCGGCGACTTCCAGGCGGGAGGTTTCACCCTCGCAAACCATGTTATAGAGCCCATAGAACTCGGTTCCGATCAGTACCCGCAGGTTCTCGGCGAAGTCGAACGTGTAGGTCGGCGTGCCGAACTTGTCGTCGACGATCTTCAAGACCTTGTTGCCGGCCCTGATCTGTCCAAGGATCTTGCCGACGAATTTCTTATCCTTCTTCTTTCCTCCACCCATCATCCAGCCCGCGCGGCAGATGAAGTGCCGGTCGACGCGCGTTTGGACGATCGTTTCGCCGATGTATTTGGACCGCGCGTAGACGCCGAGCGGGTTGGGCTGGTCCCAATCATCGTAGAGCGCCTTGTCGCCGTCAAACACGCCAGCTGTGCTGATGTAGACCAGCGGGATCCGCAGGCTGTTGGCGAGCGTGGCGGCGTGTTCGACGGCCAGCGTGTTGGTGCGGTAGGCGTCGGCGGGTTCCCGCTCGCAATATTCGAGGTCGGTATGGGCACCGACATGCAGCAGGATGTCGGGCCGAAATCCCATCACGGAAGCCTTGTAGGCCTCGAAGTCGCGAAAATCGCAGGCATGGAGCCAAGGCTCGGTAACGGCGAGGTCGGTACAGAACACCTCGTGGGTTTCCCCCAACGTCGTCGCCAGCGCGGTTCCCAGCATGCCGCCGCTTCCCGCAAGGTAAAGTTTCATGAGTCAAATCCGGATAAGAAGTATAGGTGGATACCCATGCCCATATTGGGCTACATCGGTCAATTACACTTTAGATTTCATCTCATTTAACGTAAATATCAACCTGCCTGCAAGCTGACACGGCAGGTTTTCGCAGCGGAAACCTTGAGGCCGGCAGGCAGTGCGGCCGCAAGCACGGCTTGCGCAATCCCTGGCCGGTCGGACCGGCAAGGTCCGACACGGGACGTGGAAGGCGGCCTTCAACCGGCCGCCTCGCGTCGCCGACAAGCCTTGGTCATTGCGGGCGTTGCGCCACCATGCGGGCATCCTGCCCATAGGCTTTCGACGCGGTAACCCCTGACAAAAGGCGCTCGTAGGCCGACATGACGGTGTCGATCTGAAACAAGGCCTGGAAACGGCGTTGCGCGCCGGCGCGCGCGCGTGCCACCCGAAGGTCGTCATTCATGGCTGTATCGAAAAGACGCGCGCAAGCAGCCTCGTCGGCGAAATAGAACTGGTCGGGTCCCGCGGTCCAAGTATTGAAGACGTTCTCTCTCGACAGGATGGCGCAGCCCGCCCCCAAAGCCTCGACGAGCGACGGGTTGGTTCCCCCCACGGTGTGGCCGTGGCAATAGGCGCGGGCATGCGAGCGCAGGCTGGCCAGCACGGCCTGGTCGTAGATGGGGCCCGGCAACACGACCTCCGGACTGGCGGCGGCCCGCACATCCCGATGATAGGCATTGTTC
>CALMOK010000262.1:33743-35839 GCA_937871825.1 uncultured Alphaproteobacteria bacterium | reverse complement strand
AGATGGCACCGATCTCGAAACGCGGCTGGAGCGTTGGCGGCGCGACCGCTCAACCCGGGCCGGCTCCGCGCGCGGGCTCGCCCGCGCGTTTCGCCAGCAGGCCGAGCGCGCCATCGGCACGGTGCGGTCGGACGGGGAGGCGCCCTCGGTGGGTCTTCTGCTCGCCACCGCATTCCCGGACCGCATTGCCAAGGCGCGGGGCCGGGCGGGCGATTTCCTGATGGCCAACGGACGGGCCGCCGCGCTCGAGCCGCACGACAGGCTGGCCGGCGAGCCGTGGCTGGCCGTTGGTGAACTGACCGGGCGGGCGGGCGGCGCGCGCATCCGCCTCGCCGCCGCCGTGAGCTTCGCCGACATCGAAGCCGTGGCGGGCGCCGCCTTCGAGAGCCGCGACGGGCTGACCTATGACAGCGCGCGCGCCGCCGTGATCCGCCGGCGAACCACGCGCCTCGGCGCCCTCAACCTGGCGGAACGAAACCTGCCGGTTCCGGGCGACCTGGCGGCCGCGGAGGCCCTGGCCCGGGGGATCGCGGAAGCCGGCGTCGGCCAACTGCCCTGGAGCAAGGCGCTGTCCCAATGGCGCGACAGGCTCATGTTCCTGCGCGGCGCGGAGGGGCGCGGCGCCGGGGACGAAGCGAGCGCCTGGCCGGACTTGTCCGATGCGGCGCTGGCCGCGACGGCGGCGGATTGGTTGGCGCCCTTCCTTCTTGGCAAAACGGATCTGGCGGCGATCGGGGCCGACGACCTCGGTGTCGCCCTCCACGCCCTGCTTCCCTACGGGCTCGGGCAACGGCTCGAGATGGAAGCGCCGACCCATTTCGAGGCGCCCACCGGCTCGCGCGTGGCCATCGACTACGCGGCCGACGCTGGGCCGGCGATGTCCATCCGGGTGCAGGAACTGTTCGGCCTGACCCAGCATCCCGCGCTCGCCAAGGGGCGGGTGCCGTTGACGCTGCACCTCCTGTCGCCCGCCCATCGGCCGATCCAGATCACGAAGGACCTGCCGGGTTTTTGGCGCGGCTCCTGGGCGGGTGTCAAAGCCGAGATGAAGGGCCGCTACCCCCGCCATGTCTGGCCCGACGACCCGGCCGTGGCCGTGCCGACGGCGCGCGCCAAGCCGCGGGGAACATAAGGGCGGGCCGCATGGGTCGGCGGGGGCGCGGCCGGCACGTGGGAAGACCGCGACGACCGTAGGTCGATCGCCAGCGCACCGTCGGCGGTGCAGGATCAGGCCCGCGCGTTTTCGTTGTGCCTTCCCTCGAGGGCGCCGGTGAAGAAGTCGATGAGCCCGAATGGCGCGCGGTCGTCAAAGAACAGCTTATGATTGCGGTGCGCTTCGGCGGCGGCTGAGGCGCCGCGGGGGAACATGGCTTCCTCATAGGCGGTGAGCGCCGCTTCGATGTCGCCGGGATGCGCGGCGATCGCCCGGCCGAGTTCGGCGCCATCGAACATCGCCAAGTTGGCGCCCTCGCCGGCGAACGGCGACATCAGGTGCGCGGCATCACCAAGAAGCGTCACCCCCGGCCAGCGATCCCATCGATGTCCCACGGGAAGCTTGTAGACCAGACGGGGAACGGGCGGGGTTTCGCCGTCGGTGATCAGCGCGGTGAGTTCCGGCGCCCACCCCTCGAACGCGGCCGCGACACGGGCCGTCGCGGCCGTGGCGTCGCTGAACCGGCGTGCGGACGCGCTTTCGAAGGAGCGGATCATCGAGGCCGCGATGGAGATCCTCGACACCGCCGGCGAGGGCTCCCTGACCTTTCGCGCGCTAGCGGCTCGCCTCGCCACAGGCAGCGGGGCCATCTATTGGCACGTCGCCAGCAAGAGCGATCTGCTCGGGGCGACCACCGATCATGCCATCGCCCGCGTGATGACCGACGTCGTGGGCGATGCGGAGCCCCGGGAAACGATCCGTGCCGTTGCCCTTGGGGTGTTCGACGCGATCGACGCGCATCCCTGGGTGGGTGCACAGCTTTACCGCGAGCCGTGGCGGTCCGCGACGCTGCAGATTTTCGAAAAGGTCGGCGGACAATTGCAAGCCCTCGGCGTCCCCGAACAAGCACAGTTCGACGCGGTGTCGGCGCTTGTAATTACAT
>CALMOK010000262.1:27950-33733 GCA_937871825.1 uncultured Alphaproteobacteria bacterium | reverse complement strand
GCGTTGGGGCTGCCATTCGTGACGCGGCCGGACCCGTTTCCACAAAACGGTCTGCTCGCCGCCCGGGTCGCGATGGTGGGCGAGAGCGAGGGTTGGACGCCCGCCTTCACGCGCGCGAAACGGATTGCGCGGCTTTTCTGGCGACCGTCGCCGCACGATGGGCGCAGCTCGACCCCGGGGAATATCCATTCGTGCGCCAGGCGAGGCCGCTGCGCGAGCATGATGATCGCGAGCAGTTCCTGGCCGGCATCGATCTTATCCTGACCGGCATCGAGGCGCTTTGATAAGCGGTCTCTTGTTGGACCACCAGCCGCACGCGTGCCGGTTGGTCGCTCGGTGCGAGCCGGCAGGTGTTCGAGGCGAGGAGGAAACCAAGACGGTAACCGATCGTTGTCAGTCAAAGGCCGGCACAGGGCCTCGATCACCCGCATCGTTGAACGCGAAGCGGACTGGCGTCGGGCCCGATGCTGTTTCAACCTCATGACCTGGTGATCGCATGACGGCTTCCCGCAACGACTTCCCCTTGAAACTGGCGAATGGTCTCGGCTGGTTCAGCATCGCGCTTGGCGTGACCGAACTGGTCGCCGCCGCGACGCTTGCCAGGACGTTGGGAATGAACGGCCAGGAAACGGTGATCCGGGCGTTCGGCGTGCGTGAGATCGTGACCGGCCTCGGCCTCCTGGCGACGACCAATAAGGCGGCGTTCATGTGGGGCCGGGTCGGGGGTGACGCCCTCGATCTGGCGACCCTGGGTTCCGCCTTCAACGACGGGAACCCGCAAAAGAACCACGTCGGCTTGGCGCTGGCGGCTGTTGCCGGCGTCACGGCGCTTGACGGCTATTGCGCCCAGGCCTTGAGCGGTGGCCTGATCTCGGGGTCGACAGAGGACGGTCGCAAGGCCTCCGACCTTGTCACCCTACCCATGACGAGCCGCGACCGCGAAGCCCGACAGAACATCGAAGAAGACCTGCCCACCGTGTCCTAGGGTGGCGAACGAGGGATGAAGTCTCTAGCCCGCGTTGACATGTCAACCTCGGGCAGATCGTGACGGCGAAGCCGAGTTCGGTCGAGGACTCTATTGCCGACTCGATGGACGCTTGGTCGAGCAGATAGGCGCAGGATCACCGCGAACATCCGCACCGAAATCGGTCCTCGGGGCGATCCGTTCCCCTCGCTTGCCTTTGGAACCGTTCCGCGCTTGTGTCGCGGCCCATGTTGGAATCAGCGACGCTCCAAGCGCCGAAAAGCACGCGCGAAAAGCTGGCCAGCCTGCTCGATTACGTCGAGCAGGTGGTGCGCCTCGACGAGCGCGTGGCTTTCGATCTCGCTGACTACAAGCTGGCCGACGGCAAGCCTGCGGCGTTCCGGGAAGCCGACACGCGCGGCTTGCCAGGGGTGCGGCATGACATCCAGGACGAACACGGGCCGATTTGGCTTTCGGTTGAGCGGCTGAAACGGGGCGAGCCGCCCGCCGTGCCTGCCCCGCTCGCCAATTGGCTGTCCATTTCCAACGATCCCGGCAAGGCGCCGGAGGTCCGGCGCGAGCGAACCATCACGATGGACGAGGCGGCCCGGGCCTCGCGCATAGCGGCGGGCGCCTGCCCGGAGGCGTTCGCCTTGCGGCCGACCGAGGATGCCGAGGCGCCACCCGCCTACACGCTGACGCTCTGCCTGCGCGACCAGCCCTCGACCGAGGCGGAGATCGAGAGATGGATCGCCGGCTTCTGGGCGCCTTGGGCGGAGGCCGAACGGCCACGACGGCGGACGATCGCGCTTTACGAACGGCTTTACCGGCTGCTGCAGCAATTGGAAATGGGCGGGGCCGAGGCGCCCGTCGAGGTCGTCTGGGGCATCGGCCTGGTGCGATGGCAGCAGGCTGGCCGGCGGGTGGACCGCCCCTTGATCGAGCGGGCCGTCGACCTCGAACTCGATGACGCGGCCGGCGGGCTGATCCGCGTCCGGCCGACCGTGGCGGACGCCGCCGTCGATCTCAAACCCTATGAGGACCTCGGCTGCCCGAACCTCGCGCAACTCGACGACGTGATCCGCCGCGAGATCGATCGGGCGGCGGCCGACGAGGGTGTGTCGCCATTTCGGCGCGGCAGTTTCGAGCCGCTCCTGGCAGCGGCCGCCGCGCGGCTCCACCCCGACGGACTTTACTTGCCGGACACGCCTCATCTCGACGCGGCCCCCGGCAGGCTTGAAACGTTTCCCACGATCGACAGCTCCTGGGTCCTGTTCGCCCGGCCGCGAAGCGCCCACGTGGTGCTGGCCGACATCGACCGGCTCCGGCAGGTGGCCCGCGACCCCGATCGTTCGATCGAAGGCTTGTCGACCCGCATCGTCACGGAGCCCTCGCTGGCGACCGACGAGGCCTGGACGCCGCTCAGCGCGACGATCGGCGCCAGCGGTGCCGGCGAGGAACCGGACGAGCCGATCGGCATCGCCACGGAAGTGTTCTTCCCGAAGCCGTTCAACGACGACCAGATCGCCATCGTGCGCCGCCTCGCCAAGGCCGATGGCCTCGTGGTGCAAGGCCCGCCCGGCACTGGCAAGACCCACACGATCGCCAACCTGATCTGCCACGCAATGGCGACCGGGCAGCGCGTGCTGGTGGTGTCGCGCGGAGAAGCGGCGCTGGCGGTGCTGCGCGACCAGTTGCCCGAGAAAGTGCGCCCGCTCGCCATCGCGATCCTGTCGAACGAGCGGCAGGGCCTGCAGCAGGTCGAGGGCGCGATCCGCGAAATCCAGGCCATCGTGGAGGAAAGCCGGCCCGACATCCGTCGGCGCGCCATCGCCATGGCGGAAAGCGAGATCGTGAAACTGCGGCAGCGGATCGCAGCCATCGATGCCGAACTCGATGGCATCGCCGCCGTGCAGGCTGCCCGGATGGGGCCCCGCGCCGAAACGCCCGCCGACCTCGCGCGCCGCATCGCGGCGGATCGCGCCGCGCACGCCTGGTTCACCGATCGCCCGGTCGCCTACCTCGCCGAAACGGCGCTGACGGACGCCGCCTTGCGTGACTTGACCGAAGCCCGGCGGCGGGTCGGCGCCCTGCTCGATCATCGCGACGCGTCGTTGCCATCTCCCGCCGACCTGCCGCTTCCCGAAGACGTCGCGGGTTGGCACGCCATGCTGGTCGAAGGAGCGGCCTTGGCGGGAATCGCCAGCGGGGGACCGGCGCGCGGCTTGCGGATCGCCTCCCAGGACAGCGCGACCGCGACCGCGCTCGCCAACGCGCTCGACGCCGTGGCCCGCCTCCGGGACGCGTTGACGGATCAGCCTTGGCTGCTCCGTTTCCTGCTGCGGCGGCCCGACGCGGGGGATGGCTGGTCGGCCCTCTTCGGGCAGCTTTGCGCCGAATGGGCCGCTTGCGACGCCGCGCGAGCCGAAAGCGCGGCCGCGGCGGTCGACCTGCCGTCCGGCCTGCTGGACGATCCCGACGCGCGGGCGGCGGTCGCGCGAGGTCGAGACGGGGAACGGGTCTGGCCGCTGCTCTCGGTCGGCAAGTCGCACGCCAAAGCGCTGCTCGCCGCCGTCACGGTCCGGGGGGCGCCCATCCACGAGGGGGATCGGGCCGCTTGGCGCGCCGTCGAGGACCGCATCGCGCTGGCGGTGCGGACGCGGGCGCTCGAAGCCGGCTGGCGAGCCTTCGGGCAGGAAGCCGGCGCGCCCTCCCCGCCCGAGATGGCGACGCTTGGGCTCGCCGCTCGCGCGTCCCTATCCACCATGGCGGCGCGGGACGCGATCGGCCGCTTGCCGGGCCTGCCGGCGACGATCCCGCCGATCGATCTCATTCTCGCCGATCCCGAAAGGGCGCGGGCCTTGGCGGCTCAGCTTCGCCAAGCCGTCGAGGTGGCCCGGCTGGACGGGGTGCGGGTGTCCGCCTCCAGGGTCGGTCAATTATTCGACGAGGGGGAAACCCGCACTGCCGCCATGGCGCGGGCCTTCTTCTCCGATGTGCTCGGCCGCGACGGCATCGACGCCGCGCGGATCGCCCCCGCCTGGAAATCGTTGCTGGCACGGTTGGAGCAGCTTCGCGAGCGCGCCGGAGATTTCGATCTGATCGCGCGGACCTGCGCCGCAATCGCTGCGGCCGGCGCTCCCGCCTGGGCCAAACGCCTTCAAACGGAGCCGGCCGAAGCCGACGCCGACCCGCTGATGCCGACCCATTGGCGCGAAGTCTGGGACTTCGCGGCCGCCGACGCCCACCTCGCCCGCATCGACGCCCGCTCGCGCCTGATGTCGCTCGCCGGGCAGCGGGCCGAGCACGAGCGCAATTGCACCCGCCTCTTCGTCGAACTCGTGCGGGAGCGGACGTTTTACACGCTGGAGCGCCGGCTCTCGCCGTCCGTCAAATCGGCGCTGGTGGAATTCGTCCGCGCGCTGGGGCGCCTCGGCAAGGGAACCGGCAAGGGCGCCGGCAAGCAGCGCCGGGTCGCCCGGGACGCCATGCGACGGTGCTATGGCGCGGTGCCATGCTGGATCATGCCGACTTGGCGGGTGGCCGAGCAGATCCCGTCCGACCTCGCCGCCTTCGACCTCGTCATCCTCGACGAGGCGTCGCAGTCGGACGTGACCGAACTGCCCGCCGTGCTGCGTGGCCGCAAGATCCTGGTGGTGGGCGACGACCGGCAGGTCAGCCCCATGGCGCCCTTCGTGTCGCAGGCCCGCATCGACCAGTTGCGCGGGCGCCACCTGCGCGACCTGCCGTTCCAAAGCCTGCTGGAGCCGGGTGAAAGCCTGTACACGCTGATGCAGGCGGTTTTTCCCGACGAACGGTTGATGCTCAAGGAGCACTTCCGCTGCGTCGAGCCCATCATCCGCTTCTCGATGCAATTCTATCCCGAGACCCTGCTGCCGCTAAGGATCCCTTCGGCGGCGGAGCGGCTCGACCCGCCGCTGGTCGACATCCACGTGCCGCACGGCACGCGCGAGAAGTCGCGCAAGATCAACCGGGCCGAAGCCGACGTGATCGTCGAGGAAATCTGCCGGCTGACCGCGACGGCGGGGTTCGAAGCCCGCTCCATCGGGGTGATCTCGCTGATCGGGGGCGAGCAGGCCGACCATATCCGCGGCCTCCTGTTGGAGCGGCTCGGGGCCGAGATCATTCAGCGCCACGCGATCCTGTGCGGCGACAGCGCGACCTTCCAGGGCAACGAGCGCGACGTCGTGTTCCTGTCCATGGTGGCGGACCGGAACCGGCGCACGGCGCTGACCATGCGGCGCTACGAACAGCGGTTCAATGTGGCGATGTCGCGCGCCCGGGACCGGGTGGTGCTGGTCCGCTCGGTCGAGCGCGCCGACCTCAACCCCGCCGACCTCAAGGCGCGGCTGCTCGCCCACTTCGAGGACCCGATGCCGCTCGGCGCCGCCCGCACGGAGGCCGACCCCACCGAGCGCTGCGAATCGGGGTTCGAACGCGACGTGCTGCGCCGCCTGCTCGCGCTCGGCTACAGGGTCACCCCGCAGGTGGGGGCGCTGGGGTTCCGCATCGACATGGTGGCGGAGGGCGAAGGCGGGCGCCGCCTCGCGATCGAATGCGACGGCGACAGCTTTCACGGGCCCGGCCAATGGCGCGAGGACATGCGCCGGCAACGCATCCTGGAGCGGGTGGGCTGGCGCTTCTGGCGCTGCTTCGCGTCGAGCTTCTACGCCGACCCCGACAGCACGATCGCCGACCTCGTCGCGACCCTCACGCAATTCGGCATCGAGCCCTGGCCGGAAGGCGGCGAGCGGACGGGGCCGAGCCCGTTCGTGGAGCATCGCGTGGCGGAATCGCC
>CALMOK010000262.1:1931-27940 GCA_937871825.1 uncultured Alphaproteobacteria bacterium | reverse complement strand
AGCCAACAGAGGGCGAGCAGGGAACGCTTGTGCTCCCGCCACCCGAGGCGGGCCGCTCCACGGGCGGACGGCCCCGCGCGGCGGAAATCAACGACCGCGTCCTTCTGCATTTGGCCGACAGCAACGTTCCGCTTTCGGTGACGCTCACCGACGGCCCGGAGGATGTCGCGACGGGACTGGTGTCGGCGACCTCACCGCTCGGGCTCGCGCTGAGTGGCCGCGAGGAGGACGAGGAGGTGGAATTGCCACTCAACGGCACGATGCGGAAAGCCTTCGTGGAACGGATCGAGAAGGCCGTCGGTGTTGGGGAGATTGAACCCAACACCGCGCGTGACTCGAAGTTAGCCGCCGTGATCGCCTAAATCCGGGTTTGATGATGCAGATGCCATAAGTGTTCTTCTCTGCGGCGATTGCCGCGCCCGCAGGCCAAGCTTTTTGAGCCATAGTATCAAAAGGGCCAGCAATGATCCGAAGCGAAGGGGCTGATGCGACCGCGCCCAACACGGGCCTCCAATCGTTCCCGAGCGCGAAGGTCAGACGGTCGATATGAACACGGCCAAGAATTCCTTTTTGAGCCGGAAATAAAGGAGTGGAGCCGGCTCACCACGATCTTGCTCGACGTGTTCAAGGATCAGCTCGACATCGGCGAGCTGACGCTGATGTCCGAAGCCAATATTTAGATGGACGCGCAACTCAAAGGCCTCAACCGTCCCGTACTCGCGGTGACGGAACAGTGTCGAAGGTCATGGCCGATCAGCACGTCGAAACTGAGGATATGAAATTCGACGTTCAGCGTCAGGCGCTGCGAGTTGAGCGAACAGCGCAGGACCTTGCCGTGCTGAAGGCCGCCGACAAGGAAATGCTAAAAGTTGAGGGCGGCCACCAAAATCAGCTTAGGTCGGGTGCCCTAGTCGAATACCCATTGCAATTTCTGAGACTTCAAGCCGCTTTGCCAAGTCGGATACCGTGTTTAGCCCCCCTTCAACTAATCGATTCAGAAGTGGGAAGGGCATCAAGAGATCGGCCGCGAAGCGGTTCGCCTGCTGTTCGACAAAATTTGAAAAACCTTCTGCCCTTAGCAGATAGTTATCCTCGATCCGCTCGCCGATCCGATCACGATGAAGAACAAAATGGCCAATCTCATGCGAGGCTGTGAACCGCTGCCGCACGTAAGCTTCGTTGGGATTGACAAGAACGGCAAACCCAGAGGGCGTTCCGTAGGAACGATCACGAAGTAGAACCCCCGACACACCCTTTGCCAAAGGCAATTGGAAAACTCCAAGTCCAAGCCTTGCCGCTACGGCAGAGACGTCCACAGGCGCAATGTCCATCAAGTCTTGTATTTTAGCTTGGATTTCGGCAGGTATGTTGATCATTATGCACCTCCCGATCCGGCTGGCGCTTGGGGAAACGAAACTGGCGACGGCGTGGCAGCGTCCGGCTGAACGACCATGACGAGCTTGTCCTGCAACTGGTTGCGGATCTCGTCACGAACAGCTTGTTGAACGAACGCCTTCCCCTCGTCCGTCTTAATATAGGTATCGATCCTAGCCGTAGCGAGCTTTCTTGCTACGGACCTAGCACCTACGACAATGGCAGCCGCGCCAAATACGCCTATCACGCCGATGGTAATGGCTAGGATCGTCAAGGTTGTAGAATTGAAGGCGACTACAGCGTCAATCGTGGCTATCGCCTTCTCGGTCATCTGAGCAGCAATTTCCCGCTGCGCCTCAAGCGCATCCTTGGTTTGCTCTACAGACGCCATTTGGCGCTTCCCCGCTTCGAATCGTTTGAGCAATTGGAGCAGGGAAACCGGACAGCATCAATCGGTGTAGCGGGCTGCTGCCTACTTAGGCTTGATCTTGAGCGTTGCCACCTCTGCCAGCCCGCCCCACTACGCGGCGGACCTGATCGCGTCAAACCCGGGCCAACCCCGCAAACACTCCGCCCCGCGCGACAAGATCCTCGTAGCGGCCGGTTTCTACGATCCGCCCTTCCGAAAACACGAGCAGCCGGTCGGCGTTGCGGATCGTGCTCAGGCGGTGGGCGATGATGAAGGTGGTCCGGGCCACGGTGGCGGCCTGGAGCGCGGCCTGGACCTTGCGCTCGGTCGCCGGGTCGAGGGCGCTGGTGGCTTCGTCGAAGATGAGGATGGGCGGGTCTTTCAGGAGAGCGCGGGCGATCGACAGGCGCTGGCGCTCGCCGCCCGACAAGGAGCGCCCGCGCTCGCCGAGGATCGTGGCGAGGCCGTCCGGTTGCGCCGCCACGAAATCGGCGGCCTGCGCGCGCGACAGGGCGGAGGCGAGGTCCGCCTCGGTGGCGCCGGGATTGCCGATTCGAAGATTCTCCTCGATCGAGCGGGCGAACAGCATGGGTTCCTGGAACACCACGCCGATGTTGCGGCGAAGCCCCGCCAGGGTCATGTCGCGCAGGTCGACGCCGTCAACGGTGACGCGGCCGCCGATCGGGTCGAACACTCGGTGCAGGAGGCCGAGCGTCGTGGTCTTGCCCGAACCGGTCGCCCCGACCAGCGCCACCGTCTCGCCGGGGTTCACCGCGAAGGACAGGTCCGAGACCGCGTCGCGGCGCCCGTCGTAGGAAAAGCTCACGTCCTCGAACACCACGCGCCCGGCCAGCCGCCCAGGGTCGGCGGCGCCGGGCCGGTCGCGCACGGCGGGCTCCGTGTCGAGCACGCCGAAGAAGTCGCGCAGCTTCGGACTTTGCAGCACCAAGGCGTTGGTGAAGGCCACCGCCTGGTCGAGGCGGGCGATCATGAGGGTGGCGAAGCTCATGAAGGCGACGATGTCGCCGACGGTGGCGAGACCCCGGAAGTGGAGCGACAGGCCGAGCGCGAAGATCGACAGGATCGTCAGGGTCGAGGAAGCCCGCGTCGCCACCGCCGCCAGCGCCCACCAGGACAGGACCGGCATCTGGGCGCGCATGAGCCGCTCGATCAGCCCCCGCATGGCGCCCATCTCGGCTTCCACGCGCGTGAAACTCTGGATCACCGAGACGTTGCCGAGCGCGTCCGCCGCCCGCTCGGCGAAGGCCGTCTGGTAGCGCTCGACGGTGCCTTGCAGCCCCTCGGTCCGGCGCAGCACGAAGCTCGTCAGGGCGCCGAACAGGAGGACGAGGCCCACCAGCACGCTGCCGAGCCGCCAGTTCAGCACGAGCGAGAACGGCATCATCACGGTCAAGGCCACGAAGGCCGCGCAATGGTCCCTGAAGAAATTCAGCCAAAGGCTGGCCATGCCGTTGGCGCCCTCCAGCATGACCTTGAGCAGCCGGCCCGAATGTACGGCGGAATGGAAGCTGAGCGGAAGGTGCAGCACATGGTCGAAGAATTTGGCCATCACGGCCAGGCGGCTGCGAAGCGTCAGCCGGTCGGCCTGGAGGGCCACCACCACCGAACAGCCGATGATGAACAGCCCGAAGCCGCCCCAGGCGAGGCCGAGCGGAACCACGTCGGCCCAGGTCACCGGCTGTCCCTTGGCGTCACCGGTCGTCAGCTTGTCGATGATGCGTCCGAACAGCACGGGTTCGGCGAACTGCGCGCCCGCGAGCGCGATATTGGCCGCCACAAGGGAGGCGACCACGCCCGTGTTGGACCGGAGTGCGCCGAGTGTCCGCCAGTAAAGATGCAGGAATGACATGGGTCTCGGCGGAACGGGAGGTGGACGGTCCCCTGCTTTGCCCGCCCTGACGCGATTTGCAAGGCAGCGCCGCTTCATGCCGGCCGGACGATGCCCCATGCCGGTCATGAAACGAACCGGATGGACGCAAGCGCGTTCCCTGAGTTCCGGAAGCCGAGCCTTCACCCATTTGGGTCATGGCGGGCAAGCCGGACTTGCGACGCGACAGCGCGCGAAATTCACTACAGCGAGGGACGCACAATGGCCACGAAACAGAAAACGCTGACGGACGCCTTCTACGAGAGCCTCAAGGACGTCTATTACGCCGAAAAGCAATCGGTGCGCGCGCTGACGAAATCCGCCAAGGCCGCCAAGGCGAACGAGCTCAAGCAGGTGTTCGAGGAGCACCGCGACGAGAGCACCAGACAGGTCGAGCGTTTGGAGCAGGTCTTCGAGATCATCGGCAAGCCGGCGCGTGCCAAGACCTGCGAGGCCATGCAGGGCATCATGCACGAGATGCAGGAAGACCTCGAAGACTTCAGCGACACGCCAGCGGCCGACGCCGTCCTGATCGGGTGCGCGCAGGCCGCCGAACATTACGAGATCGCGCGCTACGGCATGCTGAAGACCTGGGCGGGCCAACTCGGGCACGCCGACGCTGCCAAGCTGCTGGACGAAACCCTGCAGGAGGAGAAGCGGGCGGACCAGAAGCTGACCGATGTCGCCGAAGCGGCCGCCAACAGCCAGGCCGGCCAAGGCGAAACGGAGCAGGATCCCGGCGAGGAGAAAGAGGAAGAAAAGGACGACAAGGAGGCCAACGCCAAACTTCAATCCGAAGGCGGCGCCAAGGCAGGCTCAAAGTCGAAGCCCAAGGGCAAGTAGGCGTCGATCGTCAGGGTCGCAATCCGATCCGGATGACGGCCGACCGCTCTCATTCGTGGGGCCGGTCGGTGATGGCGAACAAGATGTCAGGCAGGATCAAGGTGACGGGATAGATGGCGTGAAGGTAGTTGCCCGGGCATTGGTAGGCATAAATCACGCGCAGCCGGCCTTGTCCTGGAGCCGCGCTGACGGGGGTCGACCAAACGTGGACGACATCCTCGTCGGCCGGTCGACCACCCGCGCTGCTGTGGACGGGGCCGAAGCGCGTCACCTCCTGCGCCCCATCGAAGACCGACCATGACACATCGGTCTCGCAGGTGCGCCGCCGGGTGAACTGGTAGCGCACCCGCAGCGGCTGGCCGGGCCGGATATCGGGTGTCAGAAGCGTCGCACCATGCACCTCGACGGGGCTGGCGCGATCGATGACTTGGGAAAAAAGCCAGGCGAGCGCGCCCAGGACCGCGACCCAATACGCCAAGTTGACCAGGCGCATGACAACAAGGGCGCGGCGCGTCGGCCCGACCAGGATGGAAAGCGCCTGCGCGTAAAACCGCTCGTCGGCGCTCGGCTCGGCCCCGAAGCTGTATTTCATACCCGGGGCACTCCCCCCTTGACGATCACGAGCCCGAGAACGGCGACGATCACGGCGCCGACGATCAGCTTGATGATCCAGCCCTGGTTGCTTTTGAGGCCTTGGACGTCGTCGCGCAGCACCTTGAGTTCGTCCTTGGTCGAATAAACGTTGGCAAGATTCGCGGCGAGCGTATCGAGCTTCTTGTCGATGCTGCCGACCTTCTCCTTCAGCACGGCGACGTCGACCCGCATGGTGACGGCGTTGTTGTCCTTGTCCTGGGCGGCATCCTCGAGCATGAATTTTTCCGTTTGTTGCGGCGGCTTTATTTTCGATGCAGCCAGGCGGTGGCCGCCGATGCCATCGGCCCCACGGTCGACACGACGAAGAGCGAGGAAACGATCATCTTCTCGAAGTCGAAATAGTCGGGCGGAAGCTTTGGCACGCCGAGCGAGCCGTAGTGCCCGCTGCCGAAGGTGAATGTGGTGTCCAGGAACACGAAGGCGGTGTGCAGCGCCGCAGGCGTTCCGACGATCATCATGAGCACGCGCGGCCCCCACCAGCTGTTGGCGGCGGCTTTGGCGGCCGTGATCTCGACCTGATAAGACAGCCATGCCTTGTAGGCCTCCGCGTCGAGGCCGGCGCCTGTCCGGAAACCGTCGAGGGCGGCGTTCCGGGCGGCGGTCAGGTAGGACAGCAATGGTGTCGCGAAGGATGACGCGATCCCGCCGATGATGGAGCCCAGCCAGCCGAACATCACCCGGCTTCCGTTCCATCGGGTTCGGGAACCGTCCTGACGTCGCGCAACTTGCCCTTGAGCAGCAGCAGGGCAGCCGCCAGGGTGGCGACCGCCGCGGCCTTGATCGCCATCTCGTCGCCAAGCAGGACCTTCCACAGGGCGGGTTCCTGCAACGCCGTCAGGTCGGCCGGATCAAGGCCCAACAACGCCTGGGCGGCCTCGAAGCCGCCCGTGAACACCGACGTGAGGAACAGCAGGACAAAGGTCTTCAAGCCGTGCAGGCGAAGCGCCAGCCAGGCCAATCCGGTCTGCTCGCCGGCCTCGATCCGTCGCATGAGGCCAGCCGTCTTGCGGTAGGACGTCAACCACGGACGGACCCAAAGCAGGTAGGCGATCGCCCAGGCGATGAGCAGAACGGCCAGGAAGGGAATTTGCAGCATCGGCGACTCCCAGGGTTGGAGGAAACAGGTCGGTTCAAGGGGTTGGACTGGCCCGAACGAGCCTTGGCCGGGGGGCATCCGCCTTGAACGCTTCGGCCGCGAGGGCACTGGCGCGGGCTTGTTGCTGGAACCGGCGCCAGAAGGAGACGACCGTCGTCACGGTGAGGCACAGGCCGATGATCACGAGAACGACGGACGACAGGGCGGACGCGTGGGACACCCCACCGATGGAGCCCGCAACGGCATTGCCCGCCACGGCGCCGGTTCCCCGAACCGCGTGCGCCTTGGCGCTCGTCGATGCGGCCGCGGCTTCGGTCAGGAGCTTGCGGGCCGTGCCTTCGGTCGCGGGCGCTCCCGGGGCGACACCGATCCGGGCATGTTCGGCCATCTTCAGCCCGAGAGCTTCGCAGGCCGCCACGCGCGCCGTCCAGCCCCGCTTGAATGTGTTCCAGACCGCGAGGCCCCGATCGAAGCGCAATCGGGCCGCGCAGACCGAACGCACGATCATGGTGGGGTCGTTCGAGGAGCGCGATCTATAGGTCTTGAGGGCACGGGACGGCCCTGAGTTCACGGCGAAATCGAAGCAAACGAGGTCGACGCCGTCCGGCAGGGCATCCCCTCCGAGCGCGTTCCAGAACACCGACCGGTAGATGTCGTCCCGCTCGTCCCGCGACAGGGTGTAAACGTCCCGCTCCGGGTGGCCGCGTTGCTTCAACCATGCCGAGAAGGTCGTTTGGGTGACGCCCTGGTTGGTACGCCCTCCAGGATCTCTCGGGTCGTCCACCTTGCCACCCTCGAAACGGAGGGTGAACGGCAGAACCGTTGTGCTGAAATTGACAGCCGTCATTCTTCGCTCCTGATCAGAGGGTCGCGGGCCGGAGCCGGTGTTTGGGCTGCGCGCGAGGGAGGGCGAGGCCGCAACCCTTTGTGGCGCGAGCCTTGCCGGTTCGGCCGACCGGCCGGTCTGTGGGAGAACCGCTGGTGCGGCGCACGTGGGTGCTCAACGACGCGTTGCGAGCGCCAGTCTGTGCCCGCGCGTCGATCAGCTCAGGTCACGGTTGTCGTCAGGTCACGGGCGCGGCGGCGGATGGGCCTCGGCTTGCTCGGGCGTCAACGTCGTCATGGCGAGCGTCTGCCATTCGCCCGTGAGCCGGTGAAACCGGCCGATCGCCACGCCCTTGTTGGCGTTGAACAGCGGCGCGGTCCAATAATCGGCGCCGGCCGAGGCCACGAACCGCGCGGCTTGCCGGTCGTCCGGCTTGTTCGGGTCGTCGACGACCAGCCGGGCCTCGAAGGTCACCACCACGGCGCCGATGTCGTCGGGATCAATGGCGATCATGTCGGGCCAGGCGGCGGCATCCAGCCAAGCGTGAAAGCAATATCCCCCGCCGGGGACGACGGACAGCCCGCCGTCCGGCTCGGGCCGGGTGTCGGCCGGCTTGTGGGCGTCGCCCGCGTAGGTTTCAACGTAAAGAAAACCCGTCACGCTCCGGCTCGACGCCGCATCGGTCCATGTTCCCTGCCGTTTGGAAAGGATGCGGGCCCGAAGGGCGCGAACCTCCACCCGCGTGTTGGTCGCCGGGTTGGCGCCGGCGGCCTCGTAAACCTGAAGCCAGGGCAGCAGCCGGTTGAAGCCGCCGGGATCGTTGCCGGCCTGAACGAGCGGTTTGACTGGCCAGCCGAAGCTGGCGGGCACGCCGTGGGGCACGACCTCGCTCGGCTGGGACATGTCGGACAGCAACGCGCGGACGGCGGCATCGGCCGCGATGGCTTGTGGGCACCCCCTAAGCAACGCCAAAGTCGCCACGGTCCGGAGCAAACTTCGGCTGTGGCGGCGTTGGGCCATGAAAACTCCCGGTTCAACTCAACGTCAGGGCCACCGATCGGGCCGTGCCGTCGCTTCCCTTCGTGCGGATCGTCAAGGTTGTGGCGTTGGTGAACTCGAACGTGACCTCGCCGTTGGCGACCGCCGTCGCGGTCGTTGGCGGGAAAAGCTTAACGTTCCCGAAATAGCCGAGCAACCATCGCAGGGTTGCGGAGCCGAGACTGGTGACAAGGTCCGAGCCCGGGGTCGACGGATGCACGTGGTCGGTCATCGCCGGATACTCGGACACCCCCTGAGCCGCAACGCCGTGGGGCTGGGGATTGAAGGCCGATCCGTGGATCGGGTTGCCGGTCTTGGGGCCGAGAACGGGCATCAGAGCAATCCTCTCAACGCGGTCTGGAGTCCGGCCTTCATTGGCGGCATCAGGTTCACGATGTTGCCGGTGGTGTTGGGGTGGATGTTGTCGGCCGTGTTCAGCAACGTGACCTGGCCGTTGCCGTCGAGCGGACCGGAGATCGCGGTGGCGAGGTCGACGACGAGCCCCCCCGATGCCCGGATGGTGCCGATCTGCTCGGCGTTGTAGGACATCCGAAGCTGGTCGGTCGCCCCGTAGGCTTTGACCGAAGCGTTCGTCGGCAGCATCGTCCAGGCGACCGGGGTGATGCGGTATTCAGCGCACAGCGCCAGGATCTGGGCCGTGCGGGACCGCCACAGATTGACGATTGCGGGCGTGATCGTGGCCATGACGTCGTTGGGCGACCCGAGCGGAAAAACCAGGACATCCGGCACGAGACCCCACTGCAGCAGGTCCTTCAAGTTCTGCACGAACTGGTCGGTCGTCTGCCCGGACCAGCCGAGGCTGGAATGGGACAGCCATGTCGACGGATTACCGGCGTTGAGGGCTTCGCAGGCCAGCAGGCCGAAGCTCTCGTTCAGCAGTGTGCCGCGGCCCTCGGTGATGCTGTCGCCGATCGACATGATGTTGGCGATGGAACCATTATGGGCATAGGCGAAGCCAACAATCGGCCCGGTCGAGACGGCCGCCCACCCCGTGGTCGCCGACCGCTGGTCGCCGGCTGTGCCGTTGACGCGCAGGCGCACGAGGCCAGCAGTCCGTGTCGCCCAATTGGTGAAGTCGTCGCCGGTGGTGCCGAGCAGCGCCGTGCCGCCCGCCGCCGAAAAACAGCGCGCCGCCACCAAAGGTTTGCTGCCACCGTCCGCCCGCGCCACGGGCGCCACCTCGGTGAGATCGGAGTAGACATAGGTGCGCTGGGCCGCGCTCGGTGCCGCGAGAAGCTGCGCGGCGCCCGCCACGCCCCGGTTGAATTTGACGGTGGTGCCGCCCCACGCCGCGTCGAGATCGGTCAGTTGCGCGATCGGCTTGACGTCCACGAAGGATCCGACGGAGGCCGGGAATGCGGCGGCACGACTCTGCGCCAGAATGGGCGAAAGCGCGCCGACATGGAGGGGTGAGCGGGCATCGAGCTCCATGGCGAACTCGTAGGTCGAGTTGCCCGTGCCCTGGGTCGCCATGCGGCCGCCGAACACCTTGAGGCCCTGGCAGCCCGGTTTGATCATGGGGGCGGCATTCTGTCCGTACATCGGCATAATCAGAACTCCCGCGCGTAGAAGGCCTGGCCTGTCGTGGCCCCGATAACGCTGACGGCGCCCGTTCCCGCATGATGGGGCGGCGTCTCGTAGGTGAAGCCGGCGGGGACCTTCAGGCTGTTGCCATCAAGCGTCGCCGCCGCAAGTCCATTCATGAAAAGGTCGCCGGACGACTGGTTCTGGATTACGAGGCCGCGCCGCGCCGCATTCACGGGCGCGAGTTGTTGCGCGGTCCCGCCGGCCGTGATGGTTCCGCTCCGACTGACGGAGGTAGACCGAACGACGGTGTCAACCGTCAACAAACCGAGAAGGCTGGTCCAAAGGCCTTTCACCACGGCGATCAGCGAGCCCCCGCCCACCACGGTGGGAAGCGGGAGGGGCGCGTCGGATTTGGAGCCGAGGGCGAGGTCGGCCCCGTCCGCCTTCCCGTACATGGGCCGGCGTATGCTGTTACCGAGGTCGGTGGTTTCCGGAAAGAACGACAGCGGCGTTGCCGCGTTGTCTTTCACCGTAACGTCGTTGTTGGCCATCGTTGGAGTCCTTTCAGGTCAGGCCGGCGCCGAGCAGGCCGAATGCGACGTTCTTGGCGAGATTGCCGGAGGCGGCCGCGCCGGAAACCACGGCCGTCGAGGCACTCGTGGCACTGGCATTGCCGGCGGCGTTGGTTGCCGTGACGGTGACGCCCAGCGTGGCGCCGATGTCGGCCGCGACGGGCACGTAGGTCGCGGCCATCGCGCCCGGTAGGGACGCCCCGGCCCGCTTCCATTGGTAGGCGTAAGAGGTCGGCGCGCCGAGCCATGATCCTTGAAAGGCGCTCAGCACCTCGCCCACGCGCGGCGTACCGGCGACGGCGGGCAAAGCCATGTTGGTTGGCGCCGCACCGGCCGGCCCGGCCGCGGGCACGAAAAACCCGTCGGACAGGAGCAGAAAGCCACCGCCCTCCGCTCGGGCGTAAAGGTCGGCCGCCAGCACCCCCGACTGGCTGTCGAGACTGTCGAGTTCGACCCCGTCGAGGGTTGCCGGCGGCGTCGGCGAAGTGGTCAGCACCACGGCTCTTCCGCCGAGGTTCTGCACGACAACATTGGCGCCGGCGGGTGCGACCCTGGTCCAGGTCGCCAGCAAGGGAACAAAGCTCGATGCCACGAAAAACCCCATAGGACGGCCGTCGGCCGTACAGGGCCGCGACGGCGAAGGTGGCAGGAATTGTTGAAACCGGGCGTGGAAGCCTTTAGGCCGTGCCGGACGGAAAGCTGACCTTGCCAGTGGCCGGGTCGATCACCAGGGCCTCGTGCCAGGTCGAGCCATCGGCCGAGACCTTGAAATGGAATTTGTCGTCGCCCAGCAGGCCGATCTCAGCCCGGCCCGAAAAGTTGTCCTGGAACAGGAACGAGGCCGTGTTGCCGGCGGCCTGCTTGTTGAGCTTGACCCGCAGGTCCCCGGTGCCGCCGTAGGCTGTCGCGAGGGCGTTGAGAAGAGCGTTGTTCAGCGTGGCCGAGAGCGGATTGCTGGCATCCGGGGCCGTGCCAATGCCGAGCGCATTAAGCTGCGCCGAACCGCTCAGGCCAACGGCGATCCAGGCCGAACCGGTCCAGACCGTGAGGTTGCCGGTCGCGTCGTTGTAGGCCGGCATGCCCTTGGTGGGTGGGTAGAAACTCCAAGCCCCGTCCTGCCAGGCCGCGATGCTCAGGTCGTGCCCGGCCCATGCCCCGGTGCCGCCGGCTGCCACGATCCAGCATTGCCCGTCGCCGGGCGAGGTCGGCGGCGCCGACAAGGTCGCGGTCTGGACCTGGCAGTTGACCAGGGCGTCGAGCACGCTCAGGGCCGCGTTGTGGGTCACGGTCTTCTGGTTCTGGTTGGCGTCGAGGAACGGCAGGCGGAGGTTGGGGGTCTGGCTCACAGGGTCACCGTGCGGGTTGCGGGTTGGCCCGGCCCGAACAGGGCGCTGACTTGGGCGATGCGGATGGTGACGGCCGTGGGCGGGCCGCCGAAGTCGGCCACCTGGTCGGCTGCCGGGTAGGTCCAGGCGGGCGTGCTGAGGCCCGTGACGGTGCGCGCCGGGCTGCCGTCGAGCTTCAGCACGTCGAGCCTGTATTCCTCGTGGTCCTCGTTCAGCGGCACGGTGTCGGGATCCCAGCTGTCGCCAGCGAAGCGCGTGCGTCGCACCCAGGTAACGGCGAGGGCGCCGGTCGCGGGGTCGCGGCGGGCAGTGATCAGCGACACCGACCAGGGCCGCAGCCCGACGCCTTGCGGGTGCACCGTGACATCGGTGAACGTCGCATCGCCGACCGTGCCGGTGCTCGGCCCGTAGCGCAGCGTTTGGGCGAGGGCCCGGCTGTCGACCGGTTCGGTGAGGATGCCGAGCGCGTTCGCGTCGAGCACCACCACCCGGGCGCCGGCCGGGATCGGCGCCGCACCGGTGCCCATGGCGCCCTCGGTGCCGAGTTGCCCGCGCAGGAGCCGGGACAGGTTGTAGCTGTTGTTCCCCGTCAGCGTCGCGGCCGCGAACTGCACCACCTCCCATTGCCCGGAAGCGTCGTTCTTGACGGCAAGCGCGTTGGCGCCGGCGAACACCTGCGCGTCGGCGAGCGAGAGCAGCCCGGCGGCCGAGAAAAAGCGCACCGACAGCGTGTTGCCGCGATCCCACCGGCCGACCGGCCCCGGATAAAGCGGTCCGGTGAGGACACCCATCACGGCCGGCACGGCGACGGTGGTGACGAGATCGAACCCGCCGCTCCCATTGCGGCGATACACGTCGGTCCCCGCCCAAGGGTTCGCATAGGCGGCGATGCGCGGCGCCCAGGGCTGGTCCTCGCTGCCCGTGACGAGCGGCAGGTCCATGATCTCGACGATCGGCGGCCCGAACGTCCCTTGCCTTGTCCCGCCCGCCGGCGACTGCGGCGCGACCGCGACCTTGAGCAGCGAGGGGTCGAAGCCGATCAGCTCCAGCGACCGGTAGGTCGAGGTGTCGATCCCCTTGACCCGGAAGGACAGCGTCGCGCCGTCGACCGTCAGCGTCACGCCATCGCCCGGGTCGAGCGCCAGCCAGGAGGGCGGCAGCTTGATGGTGGCCGTTTCGCGCGAAACCCACGCCTGCTGGAGGAGGCTAGTCGCCACCTCGAGCGCGTAGGTTTCATCGAGCACGGCGCCAGTCGAAACGGTCGACACCGTTTGGCTGTGGCCGATGGGCTTTCTCGCCTCGACGGTGCCGGTCGCGTAGTTGCGGAACGGGTCGACGAAGGACAGCCGCAGAGCGCCTGGTAGCTCCGTTTCAGAAGCCCGCGTGAAGCTGTAGCCGGGGTCGGTCTCCCCATCCACGGCGAGGTCAGCCTCGCCGAGGGTAATCGGGCTCACGTTGCCGCGCGCGAAAAAGACGAGTCGCCCGGCGCTTTCGCAGGCGTCGAACTGGAACGCATCCATCAGCCCGGCCAGCATGTCGCGCGGGCTCGCCAGCGCGTCTGTCGCGTAGCCCGGCACCAGGGTCGAGGCGCCAAGCAGGCGCGCCGTGTCCACGGCCGTCACGTTCACGGCCGCGCAAAGCTCGGCGATGATCCATTTGAGGGGCACCGCCTCGAGCCGGCCGGTGAGCCAGTGGCCGAGTTCGTAGTTCGGGGTGTCGTGCCACACGGCCGTGCGGCCGGGAAAGTCCGGGTAAGGCCGCGCGTCCCAGGCCCAGGCGAACATGTTGGCGGCTTCCACCATCGGGCCGCCGTAAACGGTCGAAACCGGCGCGTGGTCGCGCCAATGGCTCAAGGTCACCTCAAGGTAGGCGCGCTGGATCGCGTCGTCCTTCGAGCCCAAGGAAAAATAGGGCAGCGCGGATTCGGAAGACTTCGGGTCGTAGAAGACGTTCGGCTGGTTGGTGCCCTTGTCGATCGCCGGGCAGCCGAACTCGGTGAACCAGATCGGCTTGCCTTGTGGCACAAAGGCGGTGACGCCGGCGTCGCGCACCCCGCCCGGCCGACTCCGATGCGGGCTCGACCACCAGGCACGGATGTCCTTCTGCCGGAACACCCAATCCTCGCCGTGGGCACTGTCGATGATGGGCGTGCGGTTCTGCGCCACACGGTCGGCCGCGCTCGCGTAATACCAGGCGTAATCCTCGCCGCCCTCGATGTTGGCGGATAGATACCCCTTGTCGTAGATCGTGGTCGGGCCTTTCACCGGATCGGCGTCGATGTTCCGCGCGCCGTAGCGCCAATCGCTGATCGGCAGGTAGTTGTCGATACCGATGAAATCGATCGCGGCGTCCGACCAGAGCGGGTCCATGTTGAAGATCACGTCATTGCTGCCGTCGGCCGGGCGGTGCGAATGGTATTCCGACCAGTCGGCCGCGTAACCCACCCGGCAGGACGCGCCGACGATGGCTTTCACTTGGGCCGCCAGGGCTTTGAGCGCTGTGATCGCCGGATAGCCGCCGTTCCCGGCCGAGGCGCGCACCTGCGTCAAACCCACGAGTTCCGAGCCGATCACGAAGGCGTCAACCCCGCCGGAGGCGACGCAGAGCCGCGCGTAATGCAGCACCATGGGGGCGTATTGGGCAAAGAAGGCGTTCACCTGCGCCGCCGCCGCGGACATCTTGTCGACCGTGCCTGGGCGGCCGGGTGCGGGGTGGCAGGTGACGCGGCCGCGCCAGGGAAAGGCCGCTTGCTCAGGCCCACCGTAGGGGTCCGGGAGGCCGTTGCCGGCCGGCACGTCCATCAGGATAAAGGGATAGAACATCACGCGGATGCCTTCCCCATTCATGTAGCGGATCGCCTGGGTGACGGTGGCGTCCGACGGCGTGCCGCCGAACACCGGCGCGGGGTCGCCGCCACTGGCGGTGGTGTCAGCCGGGTCGAGCGCCGCCGGGCTGATCTGGCTCACTAGCGGCGCGGTGGCGCGGGTGTAGCCCGCCACCGTCCAGTCGGCCGGCTTCACGGTCTTGTTGCGGGCCTCGACCTTGGGCACCACTTGGCAGGCGCCGGCTCGCAGATCCGTGCCGAACCACGACACCACGAGGCTGACGGCTTCCCGCCCCGGCAGGGCGGCGGCAAGCTCGTCCATGGAGCCGTAGAAATCCGGCAGGCCGGTCTTCTGGTGCTGGTTTTCCGGATACCAGTTCCCAAACCCGTCGGAGGACTGGTATTCGAGGGTGCCGAGCACGAACTCACCCGCGCCCGGCAGCAGGCAGACCGATTTGAGCTGGTTGGTGACGTCGTCGGCGTCGCTCACGTCGGGCCGGCGGATGATCTCGGCGGTGATCTGCGGCATGCGGTTGCCGAAGTCGTCGAGCAGCATGGCGTCGAAGACGAGGTAGCAGGTGCCGCGATAGGCCGGCACGTTGCCCACCCCCTCGACGCTCTCGATCAGGCTGTCGGGCTCCTGGGTTTCGGAGCCGTTGTGGAAGGTGTGGGCGTAGCGGCTGAGGTCGATCAAGTTGCCGTCGGCCCAGACCCGGCCGAGCGAGACGTTTTCACCGCCCTCGCAGAAAGCCACCGCGAACGACAGGGTGTAGTGGGTCACCTTGGTGGTCGAGCCGCCGACGATGCTGCCTTTGCCGGATGGCGAGGCGACACGGCTGTAGCCGACGTTGAACTGCGTGCACCAGATAACGTTGCCGCCGAGCCGCATGCGGCCCCAAAGCTTGTGCAGCACGACATTCTCGGCCGAGTTGGTCACCGCCACGGTGGAGAACTGCGGGTTCGACCGGCGGGGGGTCAGCGCGTTGATCAGCGCCGAGTCCACGACGGCGCCGCCGACCGCGCCGAGCGCGCCGCCAATTAGGCCGCCCACCGGGCCGCCGAGCGCGGTGCCGATCGCCGAGCCGGCCGCTCTGAGCACGAGGGTTGCCATCAGTCCACCAGGTCCGGAAAGCTGAAAGCCGCGATGACGCGGCGCGTCCACCAGGGCGAGAGCGCGACCTCGCGCACCTCGTCGCCCGACTGGGCATGGATCATGCGGCCCGGCGCGGACCGGATCGCGAGGTGCTTGGCCACCAGGGTGGGCTTGAGCCGGAACACCAGCACGTCGCCCGCAAAAGCCGCGCCGGGGGCGACCGGCACCATGTGCCGCGTCGCCGCCGCCAGGATATGCTCGATGCCGCCCACTTCGCCCCAATCGGGCGTGTAGGGGGGCGGCACCTCCGGCTCGGCGCCGTAAAGCTCGCGCCACACCCCGCGCACGAGCCCGAGGCAATCGCAGCCGGCGCCGCAAAGCGCGCCCTGGTGGTGGTAGGGCGTTCCGAGATAGCGGCGCGCGGCCGCCACGATGTCGGTGCGGGTCGGCATGGCTCAGTTCCCCGCAAACAGCGAGCCGCCCGTGGCGTCGAGCGCGCCCTGGACGCCGTAGCGCGTCACCACGTCCGATCCCGGGATGTGCGGAAAGCCCCGGAAATTGGCGATGTTGTTGAACTTGGTCCGGCAGGTCGCCAGCGACTTGCGGCAGCCGGCCGTCACGCTCGCCGCATCGCCGACCGTCACGGGAAAGGGCGTCGGCATCCAAAGCTGCAGCATGTCGACGCCGCTTGTCCTGATCTGCGCCTTGATGTCGAGCGCGATCCCGGCGTTCGACCCGCTCGTGAAGGTGAGCGTGCCGAAGGTGAACCAGTCGGGCTTGTAGGCCGCGAGGCCCGCCACCGTGACCTCGCTCACGATCCCTGCCGTCTCGGCGACAGCGGTCGCATGGTAGGCCGGAGCCGCGAGGTCGACCTTGCAGCGCTCGTCGCCGAGGCGGGCGGAGCAGAAGCGCTCGCAGGTGGTGCCGATCTTCTGGTTGAGGCGGCCGGCGATCGAACGGAACTCGGCCGAAAAGGCCAGGCCCGACCGGGTCACCTCGCCGAGGTTGCCGGCCGCGATCGTGACGCCCTGGCTCGGGTGGACCCAGTTGACCCAGAACAGCTCGACGGCCGCGTCGTCGTAACGCCCGGCCAGGATGTCGGCCTCGGCCAGGTCGCCCCCCGACAGCGCGCCGGCGGCGTTCATGTTGTCGACCGACAGGTCGAGCGACTGCTGAATCTCCGAGGCCGTGAAGCCCGACGCCGCCGAAAAGGTCGTGCCCGCATAGGTAAGGTCCCGATCATATTCGGTGAAGCCCAGCACGGTGCCGTCGCGGCGCGTCACCCGCCAGCAATAGCAAAGCGTGGTGACACCCGAGCCGAGGTGGGTCGCCAGCGCGGGGGGCAGGGTTTTCATGTCAGACCCGGATTTCGACGATGGGGATGTTGGGAATCTGCCCGGCCTCGAAGTGGGACAGATCCACTTCGAGGTAGTCGGTGTCGAAGCGGACCGGCACGTCGAAGGCGAAACCGGCCGTGATGGCGGCGAGCCGCGCGGGAACATGCCCGGGAAGGAAGGTGACCAGCCCGGTCGTGGCGTCGAGCGTGTAGGTGGTACCCGCCGTTCCCGGTACGCCGTTCACCGCGACGGTGACGGTTGTCGCCACAGGTTTGCGGATGGGACGCACGTAGGGGGTGGTTCCTCCCGCGTAGGTCTTGGTGAGTTGCCACACGGCCGTTGTTCCATCGCCGGTTCCGATCGGCTGATCGGTCGGTGAAGGCGCGCGGGGCGAGGCGCAGGAGCGGTAATCGAACCGGTCCTTCCACCGAAACCCGTAGAGCCGCCCGCGCTGCGCTTCGAAAAAGGCCAGCACGGCTTCCAGTTGCGCGAAGGATTTCACGCCGTAGCCCGCCTGATACTTGCGCTTGGCGTCGGC
Source organism: uncultured Alphaproteobacteria bacterium (assembly GCA_937871825.1). Taxonomy (GTDB): domain Bacteria; phylum Pseudomonadota; class Alphaproteobacteria; order Rhizobiales; family Beijerinckiaceae; genus Lichenihabitans. Next base: position 10,554 of record CALMOK010000262.1, on the reverse strand, counting down.
CCAGACCGCGTTGCGCTGCTCCCCGCCGGAGCGAAGCGTCACCACGTCGGTGCGCCGTTGCGGCCCGCCCCGCGCGCCGAGCGCCACGTCGGTCGGGAAGCGAACCTCGTTGAAGCCCGTCATCACTGGTTCCTTTGGCCCCGCCCCACGGCGCGCGACAGCAAGGACGCCATCTGGCCTTCGGAGCGCGCGAAGGACGGCGCGTCCGGGGTCGTGACATTGAAGTTGATGGTCTGGTGCCCCTGGGCCGACACCCCGTTGGCCGCAGCCGGGATCTTGCTCCAGGGAACCACCGTGGCGGGTCCGGCCACGATCTCGGCCCCTTTCTCCCCCGCGACGCCCCATTGGCCGGCGCCGATGCTGCCGCCGTTGGCGTAAAGGCCGGAGAAACTGGTGGCGATCGAGCCGGTCCCGCCCGATCCGCTCAGTCCACCGGAAACCAGGGTCTGCAAGGCGCCGAACAACCCGCCCGTCCTGCCGCCCTGCCCTTCGGTCCCGAAGACGCCCGCCAAGGATCCGGACCCCGTCAAGACCGCCGACAGGCCCTGGCGTGCGAAGCTCGAAACAAATGATCGGGCGACGTCCTGTACCCGTCCCCCGTAGAGGATGATGCTTTCGAGCCCTCGTTCCGCCTGAGCGGAGCCGAAGCGCCACGCGTCGTTGGTGGCGCCCTGCTCGGCCTTGAGGGCGGCCTGGGCAGTCTTGGCAGTCTCGATCTGGGCGACGAGTGCCGCGACGGCGCCGCGCTGCGCTTCGGTGGCGTCCGCGCCGAGCTTGGCCTGCTCGGTCTCGGTTTTCATCCGCAGCGCGATGGTGTCGTGCGCCGCGCCCACCGATCGCAGCAAGGCGAGTTGATCGCCAAGGTGGGCGAGTTCCTTCGCGGCGGGGTTTTCGCCGTCGCCCGGCCGAGCGAGGCGGGCCGAGGGGTTCGCCAGCGCCTGGGCGGCAGTGGCCATCCGGTCCGAAGGAGCGAGCGGCCGTGAGGCGGCCGACGATGCCTCGCCGCGCCAGCGGGACGCCGCCTTTGAGAGTTGATCCAGCTTCTGGCCGGCGCCGTCGACGGCCCGTGAAAAGCCCGAAAAATCGGCGCCGAATTCGAACACCAGTGCGCCGGCGCTTTCAACCATGCCCGTCATCCTCCCAAAAACCCGTTCGTTGCCAGCGCGCTAGGCGCCTATCGAGGGCGCGGGCCTGCTCGCGCGTCACGGCCCGCTCGTCGGGGTCGAGGCCCAGCACGAAACGGTGGTGGCCGTTCCACGCGTCGGCGAAGCCGCTCCAGGAACAATCCCAGAAGGAGCCTTCGCTCCATTTCAGGCAGCCGAGCGCGAACTCCCGCCAGCGTCGCCAGCACTCGGCTCGGCTAAAGGGGAGGCTTGCCGGTCCTCCGCCGCCGCGGGAGCCGCGATCGAGAACCCCAGGGCGAAGACAAGTGCCAGGATAAAGGCCTCGGCCTCGCCAGCCGACGCCTGGGCGGCCAACGCGGCGGGCTCGTCGGGTTCGGGAACGGCCGCCGCCAGCGCCGCGCCGATCAGCGGGATCTGATCCCGCGCGCGGCGGCCGGTGATGATGCCGTTCAGCACGTCGACGATGGCGCGGTCGCCGCAGGCGTCCTCGATGGCCGCCACCGTGGAGAGCCGGGTGTCGAAACGAAACAACCGGCCGGCGATCGGGGTCTGAAACTCGCCGCGGATCGCGTTGATGACCGGGCGCCCCGCCGGGGCGGCCGCTCGGGCTGGCGTGGTCTTGATCATGCCGGCGCTCCCGTGGTCCAGACCGGCAGTTGCGAGGACTCCAACGTCAGGGAGGATGTGATCTCCTTGTCGAAGGGCGCGGAATCGTCGAGCTGCGTGATGACGAAATTGCCCTGGTAATAGCCGGCGCCGGGGTAGACGAGCTGGCAAACCAGCATGAGCCCGCCCTCGAAGGCGGAGCGGAAGGCCTGGTAGGCCGCGTCGTTCAGCCAAACGAAGTCGCCGGCCGAGAACGAGAGCGACTGGACCGCCGCGCCGGGCAGCAGTTCCTGCCAGCGGCCGGCCGAGTCGGCGCTGGTAATGTCGACCTTGCCGACCGAGCGCTTGACCTGTTTGGCGCGCAGGCCGCCCGCCGTCACGAAGGTCGATCCGGTGGTGTTGACGCGCAGCAAAAGGTTCTTGCCGGGTGAAGCGGACATGGGGGAATCCTGATATTTGGAGAAGGGGATCAGCCGGCCGTCTCATGTCCGGCAAGCGCCGAGACGGTGACGACCCCGTGCAGGCTGAGGTTGTCGGGATCGCGGAACGGTCCCTGGGCGCCCGTGCAGCGAAGCAGGATCAGGCCGGCGCCGGCCAGGGTGAGGTTTCGGCCGTGCAGGATGCGCCGGACATGGCCCATGATGGCGCGCGGCCGGGACAGGTTGGCCCCCAGGGCGTAACGGTCCCACACGTCGAGGTCGAAGACGAGCTTCTGGGCCTCGGTGTCGGCGCTGGACTGGTCGACGGCCGACACCAGCTTGATGGTGATCTCCGGCGTTGCGGCGCGGCCGGGCGGCGCGTCGTAGAGCCGGGTTCCCACAAGGGCCGCAAGGCCGGGGTCGCCGCCGAGCGCCGCCAGGATGGCGTCAACGGCCGCCTGTTGCCGATCGAGCACCGTCACGGCCCACCTCCGGTTTGTTGCAGCGAACGGGCCAGGGCGTCGCGAAGGATCGCCCAGGCCTGATCGCCCGTGGCTTCAACGGCGGGGCGCAGGAACGGATGCGGAGCCATGCGACGGGTCCCGTATTCCAGGGAGGCCGCCCGGGGGTCGTCCGCCGTCACGGTCAGCCGCGAAGCCTCGGCATCGAGGTCGTGCCGGACCGGCACGGACGGCATCTCGGCGGCAACCAAACGGCTCGCCTCTGCGACCACTTCGGCGCCGACCCGTCCCAGGGCGCGGGCGACCTCGGATTTCGCGGCGGCGAGAAGGCCCGCCAAGCGGTGTTTCATCGCGTCGGGTCAAACCGCCATGGCGCACACTCCACCACGGTGGCGAGACTGTAGCTCGCCCCGACCGGGTCGGTGTCGACCTTGACGACCCGGTAGGTGGTTCCGCCCAGCGTGACCGCGTCGTCGAGGTCGACCGTGACGGGCAGGCCCGCCCGCAACACCGTGACCAGCACGGCGCCGGCCGGAATGCCCGAGGGGACCCGATCGGCCACGGCGCTCGTCTCGATCAAGGCCTTGACGGGCAGGTCGGCCGTGGTGACCGAAAATCCGCCGCCCGTGTCGTGGCTTGTCGTCTTGTGCAGGACGCCGTCGGCGAACAGCGCCCCGAACGCCGAACCGAACACGGCCGCAAGACCGTCCAATGCGCTCATCGATCGATCCTCATGGAACAAGAACGGCAGGCTGGTTGGCCCGGAGGAGGGCCAGGAAGCGGCGGCCGTAGGTGGTTTCCGCCAAGATGCCGCCGCTAGGCCCGGCGGAACGGCGTTCGAGGCCGAGGCTGCCGGATTTCAGGGCACCGAAGCCGAGCGCCCCGGCCGCCGCGAGGGCCGCTTCCGCCCCGGTGCCCAAGCCGTCCAGCGTGAGCACGTGGGCGGCGTAAAGCAGGACGCCGAGCCGGTAGTCGCGCTCGGTCCAGGTGGCGTCGATCCGGGCGAGGGCTTCGGCGATCGCCGCGTCCAGCCTCGGCCCTGGCACGGCCGCGAAGGTTGCGAAGCGGGCGAGGAGATCGGCCGCCGTCGGTTGAACATAGGCCATGGATGGTCCCGCTGCTTTGGGTTGCTAGGCGTCGCGCCTCGGTCGGGCGAGCTGTTCCAAGGCCTGCGCCTGGGCCCTCGTGGTAGCCTCGGTCTCGGCCTCCATGCGCCGGCGCGCCGCCTTGGCGTCCTTTTCGGGGAGTGGCACGATGAGCACCTGGCCGGCGTCGGACCAGGCCCGATGCGAAGGGTGGTCGGCGAGGTCGAGCACCGCGCTGGCCTCGGGGTCGAGCAACACGACGCCCCGGTCGAGCGTGCTGAAGCCCCGCGCGCCCCTCCCCCGGTTGGTGACGGTGGACAGCATGGGTCAGATCCCGTCGTTGTAGGACACGCCCTTGGGCAGCCGCACGTCGAGGCCGCCGAGCCGCATCATGCCGGGGATGATGAACTCCAGCATGCGCTGTTGGGGCGGGAAGAACTGGTGGGGCATCGGCATGTGGAACTTCAGCACCTGCGGGTCGCGCCGGTAGGTGATCATGCGGTTGGTGCCGCCCGCCCCCGCGCCGGCGAGCTGCCGCAGCGTGCGGATGGTCAGAGGCCGTCCCGTGGTCGAGGTGTAAAGGTTGTTGGCCTGCAGGTAGCTGATGATCGTCGCGTCGGAATTGGCCGCGCGCGGCGTCGAGGCGATCAGGCCGAACTGGGCGACGGGCAGCAGCACGGTGTCGTGCAGTTCCACCTGGGCGCTCGTCGACCAGGCGCTCACCAACGCGTTGTTGATGTCGGCGAGGATTTCACCCGGCTGCTTGTTGGCCCAGAGCGGGGACCCGCCGGCGCCGTTCGCCACCGCGACCTGCGGCACGCTCGGCTGGTTGACGAGACCCAGAAACCCCTTGCGGCTGTCGCCCGAGATGACGACCCGCTCGACGAGTTCCTCGGCGGCCCGCCGCGCCGCCGCGGCCTTGTCGGCCGTGAGGTTCATGCCCGGGATGAGCATGGCCTCGTTCACCTCTTCGAGCGTGTAGCGGTAACCGATCTTGGCCGATTCAACCGTTGTCTCGAACTTGGTGCGGGCGACATCCGCGAAGGGCATGTCGCTCGCGTTGCCATCCATCCAGTCCGCCTGGCCGGCGCTGTCGGATGTGAAATAGGTGACGGTTCGCGCCCAGGGGTAGGCGGAGGTGTCGACCGGAACGAGGTTCGGATATTGGATGTCGCCGTAGCGGATGGCGTAAACGTCCTGCTCGATGGACGTGATCTGGGACAAGAGGAAGCCGAGCGCCGCCTGGGCGTCGAACGTCGCGTTTGCGCGAAGCATGCGGGGATCTCCAAAAGGCGATGAAAGGAAAGTGCCCGGCTTGGCCAGGCCGAGCGAAGGGTGGCGCTTTAGTTCAGGCGAAGCTTGGCGAGCCCGGCCCCGGACGTCGCGCTGTCCCAGATGGCGTTGGGGATCGCCGTGTTGCCGGACGCCACGTTGGTGAGGGCGCCGGCCGCCGTCAGATAGACGGCCTGCCCGGGGTTCACCGCCACGGGGGTGTTGACCCAGATCACCCCCTTGGTGAGGACCGCGATCGAGTTGGTGGCGAGATACTGGTCGTTGTTGCCGGGCGGCAGCGTCGTGTTGCGAACGGCGAGCCCGCGGAAGGCGCCCGTGCCGCCGTTGGCGGACACCACCAGTTGCTCGGAACCGCCCTGCAGCACGGCGTCCCCGAAGTTGATCGCCGTCGCGCTGGCGGGGTCGACGATGCGGGAGATCACGTTGGTGACCCATTCCCCGTTGGCCACCATGCCCACGAAGGCGGCGGCATGCGTGCTGGGATAGGTGCTTTGAACGGCGGGCATCAGCTTGCTCCTTGGTCGAGGTCGCCCTTCCAGGCGCCGGCGAGGTGGTGGTTGCGGGCGTTGAGCGCGGCGTCCCGCGTTCCGGCGGCGTCGCGCAGGCCGATCGACACCGCGTGGGCGAGCGGGTTGGCGGTGGCCCGCGCGGCGCGAAGCGTGTCGAAGGCCGCCGTCACGTAGATTCCGCCGCGCTCGCGCAGCCCGTCGGCGCCGAGCACGGCCGCGACGACGCAGCGCCGGATGTCGCCGACGGCGTGGCCGGCGGGATCGAAGGCGGGGCCAAGCACGCGCCGCGCGGTCTCGATCACGCCGGCGCGCTCGGCGACCAGGGCGTCGAGCGCCGCGGCGTCGGGGATTTTCGCCGCGAGGGCGGCCAGTGCCCCGTCTTTCGCCTCGAGCGCCTGCCGGTGGGTCGCTTCGAGGGAAACGATGCGCTGGCGAAGGTGGTCCGCCTCGTCGGCGAGGCGCGGTTCGCCGGAACCTTCGCAGGAACAGTCCAGCACCGCCGCGTCGCCGATCCGGCAACTCGCGCCGCATCGGCCCGCGTCCACCAGCGCCAAGTGATTGCCCCGGATGTTGCGCTGGACGGCATCGTAAGCTTCGCCCTCCGGCGTCGTTCCCGGCTCGAAGACGAAATCGGCGAAATATCCGTTGGAGAGTTCGGCGCCCGCGAGGGCGCGCTCCGCGCCGGCGGCGTCGCCGATCATGAGGTCGGCGGCGAGGTGGTCCCCCTCGCGCGTCACCACCGGGCCCGACTGGCCGACGGCGTAGCGCTTCCAGTTCGTGGCATCGACCATCGCGGGCGGGTGCCCGTCCGTCACCGGTTTCGAGCCGAAACTGGCCATGCTTTCGGGGCTGAAGACCTCGTCGGGTGGCCGATAAACCCGAACCCGGTCGCCGGGCCCGAAGGGGGCCGGCGCGCCGATCTCGTCGCCCCGGTAGTCATGGAGGCCGCTGCGGGCGATACGGGCCCGGACATGCAGAAACCCTTCGGGCGTCACCTCGCGCGAGGTGGCGGCCGCGACGTCGCGGATGATCATGGGTGGTCCTTGCGGGAAGTTGAAGCGGCGAGGCCGCGTAGAGTCGAACGGCGCTTCGCGAGGCCGCAACGATGAGTGTGATGTCACGCCAACCGGTTCAGCCGGTCGGCGACAAGGATTTGGGCATGGCTTCCGCTTGGCGATAAACAGCCCGAGGCTGGACGGCCGGCCGTCTGGCCGGCGAACTAGCGCGGTCGTGGTCACCGCCGGCCACAGGTTTAGCCCCGCGTAGACGCGCCATGGTCTCGCGCCGCCTGGTCGATCTCCTGCGCCGCAGCCGTCCCGGTCGGGTTCAGCGCGTTCATGAGATTTGCCGAGCAGGGAGGCGCTTGCGGCCCAGGCTTGGGCGTGAGGTTGTTTCGTAACACCAGCCTCAGCGAGGCCGATGTCCTCTTTCGACGAGGAACGTGTTGCACCCCCTCGGCCTGAAGCCCACCGCCCGTCCGGGTCGCGCGGTTGGCTCGGGTCAAAACCCGCAATCGTATCTTGTGCCCTGTTTGGGTTTAACGATGCCTGCGTGGCTGGACTGCCATCCGGGGCGAAGGCCGCCTCCGCGTTCGGGTAGGTCCCGTCCTCCAGCAATTGCGAGCGCACCAGCGCGGCCGTCGTCGCCGCCGGCCACAGGTCCAGCCCCGCGTAGACCGCCGTGGTTTGCGCCTTCTGCAGCGCCACCTGCGTCTTTTCTCGTGTGTCGAGCTGCCACAAGGGCCGGAACTCGAAGCTAAGCGCCCCAGGGTCCACCCCGGCCGAGCGCAGGATCAGCGCGTCGAGCCGCTGGCCGAACCGTTATGGTGAAGCATCACCCCACCGTCGACCAGGCTCCGTCCGTCCAGATAGGCTCGCCCGCACCGGACGGCCGCAACGCGAGCCAGCAGATTGGCTGGCCTAGATTGGGGGTCTTGCCCATGGCTGTCCACTCGGCCTCGATCCGCTTCAGATGCTCGGCCTCCGTTCCGGGCCAGAACCGAAAGCTGTTTCCATCGAAATCACCTGGACGAACGCCGAGAGCCATCAACCCTTCAACAATCTTAAAAACGTAATGACGAATTCTCTGCTGATTAGTTGATTTTAAGTCATCTTCAACGTCGGAAGCAATGTGCCAAAGGCCAACGAAGTCACAATTAGCTTCATCTCGAAACTCCAACACCGTCTTTTTGATATCGACCATGGAGTATCCTCAATAATGCAATTTCTTAACCGGCACGCCTGGAACATTGATACTAACAGCAGGGGAGCCCGGGGTTGAACTTGTAGGTCTTAAAGTGATGAAACCCGCGTCACCAGGCAGACGAGCATTCGCCCCCTTGCCGAACGGGAGCAACGTCCCCCCCGCGCTCAGATGATCGAAGGCTCGCTGTGCTGCCGGCAAGCCCCCCGACATCTCCCTTATCCCATATTTTTTACCTGGGTCCCCGATCAATTCGCCGCCTGGCATGACGTAATCTCGAACGCGTTTGAGTGATGCGACTTTTGCCGCCAACTCCACTCGCCCGACATCAGTCTCGGACGGAACGTAGTTTGGCGCCGCAAGCGTCACAAGTTCCGGGTTCTTCGGATCGATTTCCCGGAGTGCGTTCATGGCGTCGTAATAGCGCGCGGTCCTGATCGGCTGGGTCGGATCGAAGGATTCCTCGGCAAGGCCACGGTTCTCCTCCTCGGGATCGATCTCCTGCGCCGCAGCCGTCCCGATCGGGTTCAGCGCGCTCATGAGATTGCCGAGGAGGGAGGCGCTTCCGGCCCGGGCATGGGCGTGAGGTTGTTTCGTAACCCCAGCCTCGGCGAGGCCGATGTCCTCGTTCGACGAGGAACGTCTTGCACCCCCTCGGCCTGAAGCCCATCGCCCGTCCGGGTCGCGCGGTTGGCTCGGGTCGAAATCCGCAATCGTATCTTGTGCCCTATTTGGGTTTAACGATGCCTGCGTGGCTGGATTGCCATCCGGGGCGAAGGCTGCCTCCGCGTTCGGGTAGGTCCCGTCCTCCAAGAGTTGCGAGCGCACCAGCGCGGCCGTGGTCGCCGCCGGCCACAGGTCCAGCCCGGCGTAGACGGCCGTGGCCTGCGCCTTCTGCAGTGCCACCTGCGTCTTTTCCTTGGC
>CALMOK010000262.1:0-1921 GCA_937871825.1 uncultured Alphaproteobacteria bacterium | reverse complement strand
GTCCACCCCCGCCGAGCGCAGCATCAGCGCGTCGAGCCGCTCCAGTTGCGGCCGCAGGTCGAGCTCCTGCCGGGCCGAGATCATGTCGTAATAATTGCGCGTGTCACTGTCGCCCGTCGCCGACAGCCCCGCCGGGCTTTGCCCCAGCAGACGCGTCACCGGGATGTCGGCCGCCCCGGCGGCGATCTGCAGAAAGGTCCGCACCATCTCGGGCAGGCCGGCAAAGTCGATCCGCTGCCGCGCCCAGCTTTCCCCGTCGCCCAGCAGCAGCAGGTTGTTGATCGACTTCATGGCCGCCGCGTAGGAAAAGCGGGCGGACAGTTGCGCCGTGGTGCCGGCGTTGGCGAGGTGCTGCGACAAGTTCGGCACCGTCACGATGTCGACCTTGGCCTCGTGCACGAGGCTCGTCGCCCCCGTCGTCGTCAGCGCCACCGCGTGAACGGCGTCGTAGAGCGTCTGCAGCACGCTGTCCGACCAGACGTGGGCGCCGAAGCCCATCGGGTCGGGCAACGGGTTGCCCAGGACGCGCACGACGCGCGAGGGGTGCAGCCGCAATTCGCCCCGGTTGGGCCCCACCACGGTGTAGCTGTCCGGCTCGCCGAAGTAGGGATCGAGCGGGTCACGGTTGACGGCGGCGGCGGCGAGCTGCCACCGGCTCACCACATGCAGGAACCGCAGGCCGCCCGGCCGCATCGCCTCGGGGTGGAGCGGGGCGGCGAGCGCCGCGGGGTCGCTCTCGTCCGTGCCGATGACGACCGCGCCGCCCCCGTAGAGCCGGCCCTGGATCATCGCGCGCTGGAGGACCCGGCGCAGGTTCAGCCGGCGTTCCGCCGCCTCGACGACGGCGATGTCGGCGCGGTTTCCCGCCCATTCGCGCCACTCGCGCACGCTGTCGTAGGGCACGATGTCGACGATCTTGCGGGCGAGCCAGTCGCCCCGGTACATCGCCTCGATCTGGTCGCGCGGCAGGTCGGCGACGAAGAAGGCGTCGTTCGCCGCCTTGTCCTTGCCGGTGTTGAGCGAGGCCGCGAGGTTCGACAGGCTGTCGCGCGCCGGAATGCGCGGCTTCGTGGTCGTCCGGGCCATGCGGCCTCCCGCGCGTTGGAGGGGACTGGGGGTTGGAAGGCCGCGCCGCCGGTGAGGGCGGCATGCGGCGCAGCGTCGGCGTTAAAGCAGCGAAAGCAGTTGGTAGTCGGCGCGGCGCACGCCTTCGAGGGCGTAGCGCAGCGCGTCGATCACGTGGTTCTGCCGGTCTTCGAGCACCGGCAGGATGTCGCCGGTCAGCCGGTCGACCTGGTAGGAATAGAGCGTCAGCTCGTCGATGGCGTGCCGGCAATCAGGGTGCACCACGATGTCGAGCGAGCGCAGGAAGGCGACGCCTTCCTCCACCGAGCCCCGGCCCTTGCGGGCCGGCTTGATGCGGAACCCCTTGTCGCGCAGGTGCGCGATCATTTCGGGGCGCGAACTGTCGGCCGTGATGGGCCAGGGCGCCGAGCCGCCCGCCCCCTCGACGCCGGCGAACAGCGCCGCCGTCTCGACAATCGGGCAGCCGACCCGGTAGGCTTCGCGGTCGATGTAGAGCAGCCGCCCCATGAGGAAGCAGCGGACCAGCACCGTCGGGTCGGTCGAAAACCCCCAGTCGGCCCCGAAATAGGGCCGCACCCCGTCCGGCATATCGAGCCGGTCGACCCGCCAGTTGCTGAACACCCGCGCCTCGGAATGCCGCCGGTAGGCGCCCTCCCAGATATGGGCGTATTTGTCCGGGTCGCGCTGGCGATCCCACAGGCGCTCGGTTTCGAGCACTGCCGGAAACCAGGGGTTGTCGGCATGGGACACCTGCCGCACCAGCGCGTCTTCCCGCACCGGCCCGCCCCGGAACAGGGCATCGACGGGGTCTGAGGCGAGGCGCGGGTTCCAGGCG
>CALMOK010000261.1 GCA_937871825.1 uncultured Alphaproteobacteria bacterium | reverse complement strand
AACCCGGCCGCCCAGCATGCCACCCACCGCGTCGACGCGTGTGTTCTCGATGTCGCCGGTCCAGGCAACCCGTCCGTTGCGCAGCACAACCACATGGCTCGCGACGTCGACGATCTCGTGTAGCTTGTGGCTGATGAAGATGAAGGCGAGGCCCTCCCGCGCACTGGACTCGACAAAGGCGCGCAACTGGCGGCTGCGCTCCGGTCCGAGCGAGGAAGTCGGCTCGTCGAGGATCATCAGGCGAAGGCCCGGCACGGCTGCGGCCCGCGCAATCTCCACCATCTGGCGCTGGCCAATAGGCAGGTCGCCCACGGGCCGGTCGACGTCGATTGCGTTGTCGGGGAACACGACGTCGAGCGCAGCGCGAGCGCGGGCCCGGTAGACGGCGCGCCAACCGGGTCGCGCGGCCGCGGCTTCGGGCGCCTCGAGGTAGAAGTTCTCGGCGACCGTCAGGTTGACGCAGAGCGACAGCTCCTGGTGCACCATGCGGATGCCGCCCGCCTGGGCGGCCGCGGCATTGTAGAAGGCCGTGTCCATCGCGATGCCCGCCAGGGCGATCGTTCCCGCATCGGGGCGCACGGCGCCGCATAGCACGCGCATGAAGGTGCTCTTGCCGGCGCCGTTACCTCCAACCAGGCCGACGATCTCGCCGGGCAGGACCGTGAAATCGATGCCGTCGCTGGCGAGCGTCGGGCCGAACGCCTTGGTGATGCCGGACAGCGCTGCGATCGGTGTTGTGGAGGGGATGCGCTCGAGCGAGGAACAGCCGCGATCGGCGTCGATTGAATGTCCTTGCGTCGCCTGCATTTCCATCCTCGCTCGCTTCGGCCAACGCCTCGTGGCCGCCCTGCCGGCTTGCGAGCGGCCAATCGAAACCAGGGCGGCCGAAGATCGCCGAAGGACGGCTCCCGGAGCGTCCTTCCTCATCAGGTCGCCGGCTCTTCAACCGGGTCCCCACTGGGACCACGGTGACGTTTGAGGTCCGGCAAACGCGACCACTATTTCTTCAGCAGGTTCTTCTCGACCCAGTCCTGGCTGTAGGTGGGGCTGACGATCGTCCCAGGCGCGAGATCCTTGTATTGGTCGAGGTTCTCGTCAGTCACGGTAGCGACAGGCATGATCATGGTCTTAGACGGATCGGCACCCTTGACCAGAGCGGCGGCAAGCCAAAGAGCTGCCCCTCCGATGCCGGGCGTCGTGTTCATCGAGATCGTGCTGTAGCCGTTGGTGGCCTTCTGCTTGGCCCACCACTGAATGAAATTCGACGATCCGCCGCCTTCAATGATCGGCGGCTTCTTGGCATACTCACCGCCAAACTGCTCGAACGCCTGGGCAATGCCGTAGTCGTCGCTGCCGCCTTGCCCCAGCACCGCATCGACGTGCGGCAGGCTTGGCAGCACGTTGGCGATGGCCGATTGCGCCACCGAGGCCGTAGCCTGACCAAACACCGTCGTTGCGACTTTGACGTCCGGGTAGTTCTTGAGAACGGATTGCTGGGCCTCGAACATGTCGTGGTCAGGCGCCGAACCTTTCACGCCGCGCACCACGATGATGTTGCCCTTGCCGCCGAGGCGCTTCATCACGTCTTCGGCCTGGGCCTTCTTGTATCCCGTGAAGTCAAAATTGAGCTGGTAGTTGCAGGGCGCCGAGGCGACGGAATCGAAGGACACGACCTTGATGCCGGCCTTGCAGGCCTTCTCGATGATGCCGTTCACGGCAGTCTCCGAAGCCGCGTCGATGGCAATGGCATCAACCTTCTTCAGGATCAGCTCTGCCATTTGGCTGTTCTGCTGCGGAACCGTCCCGTCGCCGTTGAGAATGATGTAGTCGGCGATCGCGCCGCTGGCCTTCGCGTCCTTTGCGGCCGTCTCGAAAGCATCCACCATCTGATGGCGCCAGCTATTGCCGAAATAGGCGTTGGCGAGCGCGATCACCGGTTTGTCCGGGCTCGCCAAGGCTGGCCCGGCTAAAGCCAGCACGGCACCGGCCGCGACACTCATTCGTAACAGCGCCTTGAACATTCTGGTCTCCCTGATCCGCATTATGAATTGGCAAGGCGCGCGCGGCACACAGGCTTGCACTGATTAGCTCATCATATCACCTGCATCGTGAAATTTGTAAAGTCTCGGCCGAACTTGCTTCGAACGTCACGCGGTTTCGACTATTAACAATTAAACTGCCAGGGGGACATGACCGGACGGAGCGAAGCCACCAAACACGCCCCCTTGACAGCACAGGCTTGCTTCATACTGGTATGATGAAGACTCGACTTAGGAAGGCCGTTTTGGACGGAATCGCATATAGAAACATGTCCGAGGTCCGCTGGCGTCTGCTTCCGTTTCTTGTTTTTCGCCTTTATCACCGGTTCCCTCGACCGCGTAACGTCGGCTTTTTTGGGTCTCGCGACCTTCGTGTGTCTCTCGACGGCGGAACGAAGTGCTGGGCCGAAGGCGGTGCCCGCACGCCGGCAACACTGCGTCGCATCCATGGAATGCCTGCATGACGACCGATGTGATCCGCATGACTTATCGGGTCGAGACGCCCGGCGACCCGGCGACGCTCGGCCGCAAGATCGCTAGCGACCAATCGACCGGAACTTTCGTGCCCGTTCCTGGCGAAACCCCGGAGCTGAAGGCTCGTGTGGCGGCCCGCGTGGTCGACATACGCCCTCTGGAGCCGCTGGCCGAAGCGTCCTTCCCGCAGGATCGGGTCGAAAGCCCGGATCCGCGCCCGTACAACCGGGCCGACATCGACGTCGAGTTCCCCCTGGAGGCGATCGGGACCGACCTCGCCGCACTGATGACCATCGCGATCGGTGGCGTTTACGCGATCCGGGGCCTGTCGGGCATCCGGGTCGTCGACATGAGGCTTCCGTCCGCTTTCGCGACCGCTCATCCCGGTCCGCAATTCGGCACGGCGGGAACTCGCCGGCTGACCGGCGTTCACGAACGCCCGATCATCGCGACCATCGTCAAACCGGCATTGGGTTTGCGGCCGCACGAAACGGCGGCGCTGGTCAAGGAACTGGTCGAGGCCGGGGTCGATGCCATCAAGGATGACGAGAAGCTCGCGAGCCCGGCCTATTCGCCCTTGGCCGAGCGGGTCCGGGCCATCATGCCGATCATTCTCGACCACGAGCAGAAGACCGGTAAGAAGGTCATGTACTGCTTCGGCATCTCGTCGGCTGATCCCGAACAGATGGTGCGCGACCACGACATCGTGGCCGAGGCGGGCGGCAACGCCGCCGTGATCAACATCAATTCAATCGGCTTCGGCGGTCTCTCCTACCTGCGCAAGCGGTCGCGTCTCGCCCTGCATGCCCACCGCAACGGGTGGGATATCCTCACCCGCCATCCCGGCCTTGGCATGGATTTCAAGGTCTACCAGCAGTTCTGGCGGCTGCTCGGGGTCGACCAGTTCCAGATCAACGGCATCCGGGTGAAGTACTGGGAGCCGGACGAGTCCTTCGTCGAGTCTTTCAAGGCGGTGACGACGCCGCTGTTTTCGGGTGCCGACACCGTGCTGCCGGTGGTGTGTTCGGGCCAGTGGGGCGGGCAGGCCCCCGACACATACGCCCGCACCGGCCGCACGCAGGATCTGATGTACCTGTGCGGCGGCGGCGTCGTGAGCCACCCGGGAGGACCCGCTGCCGGCGTGCGGGCGGTTCGACAGGCCTGGGACGCGGCGGTGGCGGGCGTCCCACTCGAAGCCTACGCACGAGAGCACCCAGAATTGGCACAGTCGCTGCAGAAGTTCGGAGCCGGCGGTGGTGACTGAAGACGGCACGGACCTTCTCGTCTCCTATTACGGCGACGATCTCACCGGATCGACGGACGTCATGGAGGCGCTGTCGTCGCGCGGCGTGCCCACGGCCCTTTTCCTCGACCGGCCGACAGCGGCCCAACTGGAGCGGCTCGGCCCCGTCCAGGCCATTGGTCTCGCCGGAACCAGCCGCAGCGAGTCTCCGGCCTGGATGGAGGCCCATCTGACGCCGGCGTTCGCCTGGCTCCGGAGCCTCGGGGCCGCGATCTGCCATTACAAGGTTTGTTCCACCTTCGACTCGAGCCCGACGGTCGGCAACATTGGGGTCGCGACCGACATCGGAGCCAGGATCTTCGCCCAGAAGACCGTCCCATTGGTCGTCGGCGCACCAGCCCTGAAACGCTACACGGCGTTCGGCAACCTGTTCGCCGGCTACCAGGGCCGCACCTACCGGATCGATCGTCACCCCGTGATGAGCCGCCATCCGGTGACCCCGATGCGCGAAGCCGACCTGCGCCTGCACCTCGGGGCGCAGACGGCCCGCACGACCGGGCTCGTCACCTTGTCGGATCTGCAGCGGGCCGATCGCTCTGTCGTGGTCGACGCCGCACTGGCCGACCGTCCGGGAATTCTCATGTTCGACGTCGCCGATTCGGCCAGCCAGGCCGCGGTCGGCGACGAACTGTGGCGCATTCATCGCCGCGAGGGCGGCACATTCGTGATCGGCTCCTCGGGCGTCGAGTATGCGCTTCTCGACGCCTGGACGCGGCACGGGCTCGCAGGGCCCGACCCGGTGTTCGACAGCCCCGGAGCCGTGGCTCGCATGGCCGTTGTTTCGGGCAGCTGCTCGCCCACCACGGCCCGGCAGATCGAGCATGCCCTGGAGCATGGGTTCGAAGGCGTCGCGATCGACCCCCGCACCCTGATGGCGGCAAGGAGCGACGCCGATCTCGCACCGCTCATCGGCAGGGGACTGGCACCGCTGCGGGCCGGAAAAAGCGTGATCCTCTACACCGCCATGGGACCGGAAACCGATCTCGGCGCCGCCGTGGAGGTCGAGGGTGGCCGCCACGCCATCGGGCGGGGTCTCGGCCGCATCCTGCGGAGCCTCGTGGCGTCCGAAGAGCTGCAGCGCGCCGTGATCGCCGGCGGCGACACGTCGAGCCACGCCTTGCGGGAACTGGACGTCTTTGCGCTGACAACCAGGCTTCCTCTGCCGCAGACACCAGGATCGCCCTTGTGCACGGCCCACAGCGATCATGCGACCTTCGATGGTCTCGCGATCGCCCTCAAGGGTGGCCAGGTGGGCCACGATGATTACTTCGACGCGATCCGACAGGGCCGAGCGTAATTGACTGATCATACCAGTTGGCACTAGAGCAGATGATTGCAGGAGGACGGATAGCCATGACGGTAGTGGCCTTGTTTGGCGCGGGCGGTAAGATGGGGTATCGCTTGGCGTCCAATCTGAAAGGCTCGCGTTTCGACGTGCGCCATGTGGAACTGAGCGACGCGGGAAGGAAGCGGCTCAAGGACGATCTCGGGGTCGAGACGGTCGAGGCCGACGCGGCGCTCGACGGTGCCGAGGTCGTGGTGTTGGCCGTGCCCGATACGCTGATCGGCAAGGTCGCGACGCAACTGTCGCCCAAGCTGAAGGCTGGCACCATGGTGGTGATCCTTGATGCGGCCGCGCCCTATGCCGGGCACCTGCCGGAGCGGCCCGACCTCACCTATTTCGTTACCCATCCTTGCCATCCGCCGATCTTCAACGATGAAATCGAGATGCACGCCAAGCTCGACCACTTCGGCGGGGTGGCGGCCAAGCAGCATATCGTCAACGCCCTGATGCAGGGGCCTGACAGCGCCTATGCACTGGGTGAGGAGGTCGCCAAGGCGATCTGGAAGCCGGTGATGCGCTCGCATCGCGTCACGGTCGAGCAGATCGCGCTGCTCGAGCCCGGCTTGTCGGAAACCGTGTGCGCCACGCTTCTCGATGTGATGCGCGAAGCCATGGACGAGGTGGTTCGGCGCGGGGTCCCGGCCGAAGCCGCCCGCGACTTCCTCCTCGGCCACATGAACATCCTCGGCGCCGTGATCTTCAAGGAACGCGAGGGCGTGTTCTCCGACGCCTGCAACAAGGCGATCGAGTTCGGCAAGCCGGTGCTGATGAAGGACGACTGGAAGCGCGTTTTCGAGCCCGACGAGATCGCCGCCAGCATCCGTCGCATCACCTGATCCGACCCGAGGTCGGGTGCCTCGAAGGGCGCCGGGCCGCACCGGCCGATCATCGCATTTCACCCCTTCGGCGGGGTGTCGCGAAAATGCCAACAAGGGCCGCGAAGGCCATGGAGGGAGGCTGCATGTTGGGCGTTCTCGACACCATCGGGCCGCGGCGCTCATGACGGCCCGCCCCCTGCGCTGCGCCGTTATCGGCTGCGGCTTCTTCGCAACC
This sequence comes from uncultured Alphaproteobacteria bacterium, assembly GCA_937871825.1. GTDB lineage: Bacteria > Pseudomonadota > Alphaproteobacteria > Rhizobiales > Beijerinckiaceae > Lichenihabitans. Next base: position 5,873 of record CALMOK010000261.1, on the reverse strand, counting down.
AACCAGTTGCATGCCTGGCGGGACGTCGACGGGGTCGAGATCGTAGCGATCTGCGACCGCGATCCCGCGAGGTTGGCGGCCATGGGCGATCGGTTCGGCATCGCGCGTCGGTACCACGCAGCGGACCACCTGTTCCGTGACGGCGCCTTCGACTTCGTCGATATCGCCACCACGGTGGTGAGCCACCGTGCCCTTGTGGAACTCGCGGCACGGCACGGCGTTCCGGTGATCTGCCAAAAGCCATTTGCCAGCACGCTTGCGGATGCTCGCGCCATGGTGGAAACCTGCCAAGCCGCTGGTGTGCCCTTGATGGTGCACGAGAACTTTCGTTGGCAAAGCGCCATCCGGGCGGTTCGGCACGCCATTGATGCGGCCGGCATCGGGCGCGTGTTCTGGGGCCGGGTTTCATTCCGCTCGGCCTTCGACGTTTTCAGCGGCCAGCCCTACCTGGCGCAGGGCGAGCGCTTCATCATCGAGGATCTGGGCATCCACAGCCTCGACGTGGCCCGGTACCTGTTCGGCGACGTGAGCCGCCTCACGGCCCGCACGCAACGGATCAATCCCGCCATAAAAGGCGAAGACGTCGCCACGATGCTGCTTGACCATGACGGGGGCGCCGTCAGCGTGGTCGATTGTTCCTACGCCACGCGCCTCGCCCGCGAGCCATTCCCCGAAACCGTCGTCGAAGTCGATGGATCGCAGGGCACGATCCGTCTCGCCCTCGATTATCGCCTCACGGTGACGACCCCGGACGGCACGACCGAAACCGACGTCGCGCCGCCGTTGCTGCCCTGGGCCGAGCGGCCCTGGCACAACATCCAGGAAAGCGTGCTGGCCATCCAGCGGCATTGGGCCGACACCCTGCGGGTCGGAGCGGAACCCGAAACCTCCGGTCGTGACAACCTGAAGACGCTGGCCTTGGTGGAAGCCGCCTATACGTCCGCCAAGAACGGCCGGAGCGTCGATCTCGCGGCGGTCGGATGACCGCTCCCCAAACCCTTCGGGACTGGTTCGGCACGGACGAGCCACCCTCGAGATCGCGGCTGCTGCGCGCCGGCGATCTCACGGCGGAACTCATCGACGGCAACCTGCGAAACATCCGCTTTGACGGCGTCGAGGTCTTGCGCGCCATCGCCTATGTGGTCCGGGACAAGGATTGGGGCACCTACGCTCCCACCCTCGACGATTTCGCGGTCGAGGAGGGTCCGGACGAGTTCCGGGTCGGCTATAACGGCCGCTGCAAGGGGCCGCAGGGCCGGCGCCTGAACTTCGAAGCCATCATCCAGGGCGACCGTTCCGGCACGCTGCGCTTCGACGTCACGGCGATCCCCGATGCGGACTTCGAGACCAACCGCTGCGGCTTCTGCATCCTTCATCCAATTCGCGACCTTGCCGGACAGCCTGCCGCCGTCGAGCACACGGATGGCACGGTGGAACGATCCGCCTTCCCCGACCTGATCGATCCCTGGCAGCCCTTCAAGGACATCCGGGCCATCACCCACGCGGTCCGGCACGGGCTTGAGGCTCGCTGCCTGATGGAGGGCGACGCCTTCGAGACCGAGGATCAGCGCAACTGGACCGACGCGTCCTACAAGACTTACGTGCGGCCGATCGAGCGCCCGTGGCCCTACCTCCTGCCGGCCGGGATCGCCCAACGGCAGGCCGTCACCCTGACGCTCGTGGGCGACCGAACCCGACGCGGCGCTGCGGCGCCGGACGATGTTGTTACGCTGACGCCCGGCCACGATCTTGGGCCAATGCCTGGGTTCGCCATCATGGTGACGCCAGAGGAGGCTGATGCTGTTCTGGCGCAAGCAGCGCGCCTGATCGAACTCGCGCCGCAGACCCTCCTGTTCCACTTCGACCCGACGGCCGGACACGATGCGACGGCCTTTGCGGCCTTTGCGGCCGTCCAGGCGATCCACTCGGCCGAGGCCCTGCTCGAATATGTCGCGCCGTGCGTAAAACCTTTGGACGACGAGATGGCGGCGCTGGCCGTGGCGGTTCGCGCGGCGGGCATGCGGCTCGACAGCATCGTGGTCAGCCCGGCGGTCGATCGCCGATCGACGCCGCCAGGGAGCGCCTGGCCGGTTTGCCCGCCCCTCGCTGACCTGTATGCGGCGACCCGCCGGCACCTGCCCGGGGTCCGGCTTGGTGGCGGCATGATCAGCACGTTCACCGAACTCAACCGCAAGCGGCCGCCGTTCGAAGACATCGACTTCGTCACCCATTGCACCAATCCGATCGTGCACGCCGCCGACGATCGGAGCGTGATGGAAACGCTCGAAGCGCTGCCCTTCGTGACGCGGTCGGTCCGGGCCATGGCCGGCCCCGACAAACCCTACCGCATCGGTCCCTCGACGATCGGCATGCGGCAGAATCCCTACGGCGCGCGGGTGATGCCAAATCCGGACAACCGCCGCGTTACCATGTCGGGCTGCGACCCCCGGCAGACCGGCCAGTTCGCGGCGGCCTGGATGATCGGCCACGCGGCCCAGACCGCCGAAGCGCGGCTCGAATCATTCTGCGGCGGCGCCCTCACGGGCGACTTCGGCATGCTGCACCGTGACGGGCATCCCCGGCCAGTGTTCGAGGCTGCCAAGATCCTAGCGGATCTGGCGGGGAAGCCCCGGCGCGCCTGTGTCTCAAGCCATCCCGACCGGGTGCTTGGGTTGGCGGTCGAAACCGAGGCCAATGAGTTGACGATTTGGGTTGCGAGTATCGTCGACAGCGAACAGCCAATTCGACTCCTCTCGATGGTGAGTGAACCAGTTCATGATCAATCACTTTTCTCGCTAGCACCGTTTGAGGTTTGCCGGCCGTGACCGCGTTGGACGCTCCATCGAGCGCGATTAAATAAAATCAAGGAAATGGAAGCGCGCTTTTCAAAAATTTAAATCGAGCCCAATATACTTGATATCATGATATTTCAAGGCGGTGATGTTTTTAGATACTGTCGGGCCCGCGTCCGATCGTTTCGCGCGCGTTCCATACTGTGGGAACGTCGGAGTCTGGATGGGACGCATGTGGTCCCGTGGCTCGGCTTGAGCGGCATAGATCCGGGCAGATGCTTGATCGGGATCAGGTGCGAGCGGGTCGTGACGTGTCGACTCGGAAGGCTGATGCCGGACGGGACCGTGTCGTGAAGGCGGCTCGGGCCGTAACGTCATCGCCGGGCCGTTCCCCCAAACTCGCGAGCTGGTTGCCGGCTTTTGGATCTGGGAGGTCAAGGACGTGGACGAGGCCGTTGCCTGGGGAAGCGCTGCCTCAACCCCATGCCGGGTCCGAGCGAGCTGGAAATCCGGCCCTATTACGAGGCCGCCGACTTCGCCGAGCTGCCGCCGCCCGAGCGACTGGGTGCGCCTCGCGACGGCGAGCGCGATGGCGGGATCATGGCCGTGCAAACCCGATCAGCACGCCAGTCCTGCCCCGGCACGACAGGTGTTTTCATGGCTAAGAACACGGCCCGTCTCTGGTATGACCGGGATGCCAAGGCGGCCGCCCGCTTTTATGCGAGCACCTTTCCGGGCCGCGTGGTGAGCGCCGGGCGGGTTGCGCCCGGCAATTATCCGAACTGTCAGCAAGGCGTCGTGCTGATGGTGGGGTTCACGGTGCCGGGCATCCCGTGCCTCGGCCTGAATGGTGGGCCGAGGTTCAAGCACAGCGGAGCCTTCTCGTTTGGGATGGTCACCAACGATCAGGCGGAGAGGGACCGCTAGCGTCCGAAGAGCGCCCCCGTTCGCGCCTATTTCGAAAGCGTGAACGGTGCGGTCATGTTCGCGGCATTGGCCTTGGTGACCAGGACGCAGTCGAACAGCTGCTTCTCGGTCGCCGCACCCGTCTTGCAGGTCTTCAGGAACGAGTCGGCTTCCTGCACGGCCTTGGCCGCAAAAGTGGCGACCGGCTGCAGCACGGTATATTGCAACTCGCCCGCCTTGATGGCCGCAACCGCATCGGGCGATCCGTCGAAGCCTCCAACCTTGATGTTCGAAATCTTGCCCGCTTCCTTGAGGGCCGCGATGGCGCCCAGGGCCATCTCGTCGTTACCGCTGATCACGCCGGTGATATCCGGATGCGCCTGCAGCAGGCTCTGCATCTTGTCGTGCCCCTGGGTGCGGTCCCAGTTGCCGACCTGCGATCCGGTCTTCTCGAGCGTCTCATACTGGCTCAGCACGGTTTCGTAGCCGTTCGAGCGTGTCGCGGCGTTGTTGTCGGAAGGGGCACCCAGTAGTTCGACGTACTTGCCTTTCTGGCCCACGTCCTTCACCCATTGCTGGGCACCAAGCGCGGCACCCTGGGCGTTGTTGGACACGAGTTGCGCTTTGGCGAGGCCTTCCTGGTTGATCTCGGCGTTGACGAGCAGCACCGGAATGTTGGCGGCGATCGCCTTCTTGACAGCCCCGATAGAACCGCTGGCGTTGGCAGGATCGAGGATGATCGCCACGGCCTTGTTGGTGATGGCGGTGTCGATCAGGTTACTTTCGGTGTTGGTGTCGCCCTTCGAGGCTCCAACGGTCGAGTCGTAGCCGAGCTTCTTGGCTTCCGCCGCCGCCACGTTGCCCTCCGTCAGCCAATAAGGGTTGGAAGGATCGTTGACGATGATGGAGATGAGGCCGCCGGCGGCGGAGGCCGGGGTGAGCGACCCGGCGAGCAGCGGGAAGGCCGCCACAACGGTCGAGAGCATGAGACGTCTTGTGATCCTGGACATGTTTCAATCCCTTTTGAACGATGTGCCGGTAGGCCCGGCAACCTGCCCGTGAGCGGCCTCGGCCGTCCGGGCCTTACCCCGCGGTTGACGGGGAAGCGGCTTGTCCGCCGGCCTGCCCGGTGGGCTTGGCGCGGCGGCGATATTGAATGGCATTGAGCAGCACCGCGAGCACGATGACGGCCCCGGTGAACACCGTCTGCCAGTAGGACGAGATGCCGATGATCACGAGCCCGTCGGACAGGAACCCGATCACGAAGGCGCCCAGCAGGGTGCCGCGGATGGTGCCGCGCCCGCCCGTCAGTGCCGCCCCGCCGATGACGACGGCCGCGATGGCGGTGAGCTCGTAGCTGGTGCCGGCCGTGGGCCCGGCCGAAGTGAGCTGCGACGACAGGATCAGCCCGGCGACGGCCGCGCAGATGCCGGACAACATGTAGACCGATATCTGAACGGCCTTCACCGGAACGCCCGACAATTCCGCCGCCCGTTCGTTGCCCCCGGATGCGTAAAGCCAGCGGCCGAAGGCAGTACGGCTCAGCACGAGGCTGCCGATAAGCGCGATGACGACCATGACCACGACGCCGATCGGCACGCCGAGCAGACGGTTGAAGCCCAGCCAGTCGAACCCGCCGTTGCCGAGTTCGGGCTTGCCGCCGAGGTTGTTGTAGGTGAGGCCGTTGGTCATCAGCAGGGCGACGCCGCGCACCATGTACATGACGCCGAGGGTCGCCACGAAGGCCGGCACTTTGAAGCGGGCGATCAGGATGCCGTTGATCAGGCCGATGCCGGCCCCGAGCCCGCAGGCCAGCACCGCGACAACCCAGACGGGGGGATACAGCACGACGCCGAGCGGGTTCAGCGTCACGCCCTGCATGAGGAAGCCGGCGATCACGCCGGACAACCCCAGCGTGGAGCCCACCGAAAGGTCGATGCCGCCGTTGAGGATCACCAGCAGCATGCCGATCGCAAGGATCCCGAACAGGGCGACGTGGGACGCCATCGTCAGGAAGTTGGGAATGGTGAGGTAGTAGGGCGACAGGATCGAAAAAACGACGATGATCGCGACCAGCGCGAAATAGGCGCGCCCCTCGAGCAGCAGCCTCGCCACGTCGACGCCTTCGCTCAACGGGCTTGGATGGGCGCGCTTCACGGACGGGGTGATTTCGGT
>CALMOK010000260.1 GCA_937871825.1 uncultured Alphaproteobacteria bacterium | reverse complement strand
GGCTTGCTCCCGGCCGAGCCGGCGATGGCGGGCGGCAAACAACTGCTGTTCGACCGCCTCGGCCCCGCCCAGCCGTTGACGACCTTCAACGAAAAGGCCGGCGTGCTGCGGATCACCCTGTCGGACGGGCAGGATGCGTTCGCCACCGTTCGGGCGCTCCGCCCTCCTCTCGGGCAACTCGCCATCGTCCACCCCGTGTCGGGTCTGCTGGCCGATTGGCGCTCGGGATCGCTCCGCTCGGGTTTCCTGCTCTTCGCGACGGCTTTCGTGCTCGTCGCCATCGCGGCCGCCTATTTCTGGCAGTCCGGGCGCGCCGCCGCTGCGGAAAGCCTTTACGTGAAGGTGCATGGGCGCATCGACACGGCGCTTAACCGCGGGCGCTGCGGCTTGTGGGATTGGGATCTTGCGCGCGGCCGAATTTACTGGTCGGAATCGATGTACGCGATGCTCGGCATGCGGCCCTGCTCCGAATTCGTGTCGTTTGGGGACGTCAACGCGCTGGTCCACCCGCAGGACGACGACCTTTCGAGTGTGGCCGAACTCCTGGCCAGTTCCAAGGTCAACGCCATCGACCACGTCTTCAGGCTTCGCAACGTCGTCGGCCAGTGGGTTTGGCTGCGCGTTCGCGCCGAATTGGTGCGCGAGCCCGTGAACGGCGACATCTATCTCGTGGGTATCGCGGTCGACATCACCGACGAGAAGATCCTGGCGGAGCGGACCGCCACCGCCGACGTTCGCCTCAGCGACGCCATCGAGGGCATCTCGGAAGCTTTCGTGCTGTGGGACGCCGACAATCGCCTTGTCACGTGCAATTCCAAATTCATGCGGTTGCACAACCTCCTGCCCAACAGCTTCCAGCCGGGCAGCAGCTACACGGACGTGATCGCGCAAGCGATACCTACCCTGGTTCAAACGCAGGTGCCGCTCGGCGAACCACCGGCCGGCGGCGCCCGGTCGTATGAGGCGCAACTGGGCGACGGCCGCTGGCTGCAGATCAACGAACGCCGCACAAAGGACGGCGGCTATGTTTCGGTGGGTACCGACATCACGACGCTGAAACTGCACGAGGAACGCCTGCTGGATTCCGAGCGCCGCCTGATGGCCACCGTGGCGGACCTTCGCCGGTCGCGCCAAGCCCTGGAACGGCAGGCGCAGGAACTTGCCGAACTCGCCGAACGCCATCGCGAGAAGAAGGCCGAGGCCGAAAGCGCGAACCGGGCCAAATCCGAATTCCTGGCGAACATGAGCCACGAGCTGCGGACACCGCTCAACGCCATTATCGGTTTTTCCGACATGATGTGCAGCGAAATCCTCGGGCCACTCGGCTCGCCCCGCTATCTGGGCTATGCCGGCGACATCAAGTCCAGCGGCGAAAGCCTGCTGTCGTTGATCTCCGACGTTCTTGAAATGTCGCGTCTGGAGTCGGGACGGGTGCGGCTGGAGCGCAGCATCTTTCCGGCTGAGGAAAGCGTCGCGTTGGCGATCGCGGCCGTTCGCGAGCAGGCTTCTGCCAAGCACCTGACCCTTGTGGCCGATACGCCCGCCGGCTGCCTCATCCATGCCGACCGTCCGGCCATCGACAAGATCCTGCACACGATCCTGGTCAACGCCTGCAAGTTCACGCCCGACGAAGGCCGTATCAGCATTCGCACCCGGATGGCCAATGGGGGCCTCAACATCTTCATCGCCGACAACGGCGTCGGCATCGAGCCGTCAGCGGTCGGACGGCTGGGCAGGCCGTTCGAACAGGTGCAGCCCAGCATGGAAAACGGCATGAAGGGCTCGGGGCTCGGGTTGGCGATCGTGCGCTCGCTGCTGGACCTCCACGGCGCGACCCTCCAAATCCGCTCAAAGGTGGGCAAGGGAACGGTGGTGCTGGTTCACCTGCCGGCCCCCAAGGCGCCCCGCACGAGATCGGCACCTCGGACAAAGATGAAGGTCTGACCGGGGCGGGATCTCAGGCCGAACGCGCGTCAGTCGCTCAGAAGCCGATTGAAGGCCGCCCGGACCAAGCGGGCCGTTTCCTGCCGTTGACTTTCCAGCAAGGGAAAGTCGGGGAGGTCGACGGCGGCCGCCATGCGGCGCTTGACCCCCTGCCCGGCCGTCGCGGGATCGAACCGCCCCACCACCGTCAGGCGCATGATCTGATTGACGTTGGCGTAAAAGCGATAGGCCGCGACCAGGCCCGCCGCCCCTGGAACAGCGTCGAGAAGGTGTAGCGCGCCGGCTTCCTCCAGGATGGCGGGCGTCGCGCGACGCAGCAGCGAGGGGTGCTTCGACGAATGCCGCAACACCATGTATTGCGCCATGAAGTCCAGGTCGAGCAGGCCTCCGCTTGCCAGCTTCAGGTCCCACGGATCGCCCTCACCTTTTTCGGTCGCCACCAGGGTCCGCATGTCACGGACGGCCGCCCGCAACGACGCGTTCTCGCGCGGGGTCGTCAGGATGCCGGCAATGCCGTCCTCCACTTCGGCGGCGAGGACGTCGTCGCCGGCGATGACCCGGGCCCGCGTCAAGGCCAAATGTTCCCAGGTTTGCGCCTCGTCGCGCTGATAGCCGATGAAGCTGCGAAGCCGGGTGGCCAGCGGGCCCTGCCCGCCCGAAGGACGCAGCCGCATGTCGACGTCGTAAAGTCGGCCACGCCGCGTCGCCACCGTCAAAGCCGCGATCAGGCGTTGCGTCAGCCGCGCGTAATAGCGGGACGCGTCGATCACCCGTGGTCCGGTGCTGTCGGGCCGCTCGGCGTCGGCCTTGTAGATCAACATGAGGTCGAGGTCGGAACCGGCCGTCATCTCGCCCGATCCGAGCTTGCCCATCGCCACAACGGCGCAGGCGCCGCCCGGCATCACGCCATACTCCCGCTCAAACACGGTCTGGCAATGCAGAAGGGTGGCGCGGACCACCATGGCGGCGAGGTCGGAAAAGGCGCGGCCCGCCGTTTGCGGATCGTCCGAGGCGGACAGGAGCCTGACCCCGATCAAGAAGGATTCCTCACGGGCCAGGTCCCGCGCCTGATCGAGGAACGCCTCGGGCGCCAGCGCCGGGTCGAGCACGGCGCGTACCCGCGCTTCGAGCCGTCCCGCATCGCCGACCGTGCCAAGGCTCGCGGGATCGATCGCGGCATCGAGGAGGTGGGGCCGCGCCGCCACGGTGGCGGCCAGGCGCGGCGCGGCGCCCAGGATATCGCTGAAAAGCTCCAGCAGGGCCGCGTTCGAACGCAGGATGGAGAACAGTTCCACGGCGGCCGGCAGGTGAACCAGCATGGTGTCGAACGCCGCCAGCGCGGCGTCCGGCTCGCCCGACCGCGAAAAGGCCTGCAACAGGCCGGGCACCAGTTCGGTCAGCACCTCGCGGGCCCTTGCGCTTTGCACGGCCGCCCGCCGCCCGAAATGCCATCCCCGCACGGTTTCCGCCGCGTCGTGAGGGTGGAGGAAGCCTAGCTTGGCCAGGGTGTCCAGGGTTTCGGGATCATCCTCGACGCCCGTGAAGACAAGCGGCCCGGCGTCGGCGTCGAGGCTCGGAGCATGTTCGAAAAGCCGGGCGTAATGCGCCTCGACCCGGCGCGCGTGGCCAATAAAGGTCGCCGAAAAAGCTTCCGCATCGGGGCAGCCCGCGAAGGCGGCAAATCCCGCAAGGGCGTCCGGCTCCGATGGCAGACGCTGCGTCTGCTCGTCGTTCAGCATTTGCAGGCGATGCTCGATCGTCCGCAGGAAACGGTAGGCCGCCGACAAGTCCTCCACGGCATCCGAACCGACCCAGCCGTCAACGTTGAGTTCAGCCAGCATGTCGAGCGTGCGGGGACCGCGCAGGTTGGGCCGTCGCCCTCCGAAGATGAGTTGTTGGGTCTGGACGAAGAACTCGATCTCGCGGATGCCGCCACGCCCGAGCTTCACGTTGTGGCCCGCCACCGCGATCGCGGCGTGGCCCCGCACGGCATGGATCTGCCGCTTCATGGCATGGATGTCGGCGATGGCGGCGTAGTCGAAATACTTGCGCCAGATGAACGGAGCGAGGTCGCGCAGGAACTCGACGCCGAGCGCAATGTCGCCGGCCACCGGCCGTGCCTTGATCAGGGCCGCCCTTTCCCAGTTCTGCCCGTAGCTTTCGTAATAGGAAAAGGCCGAGGGCAAGCCGAGCGCCACCTGGGTCGAGCCAGGATCGGGCCGAAGGCGAAGGTCGACCCGAAGCACATAGCCGTCGGCGGTGCGTTCGCTCAGGAGCCGAGCGAGGTTCTGCGTGAGCCGGACGAAGAAGGGTGACGCGACGGTTCGTTCGGCCAGGGCCGGCGCTTGCGGGTCGAAAAAGGCCACGATGTCGATGTCGCTGGAATAGTTCAGCTCGCCGGAGCCATGCTTGCCGAGGGCCAGCACCACAATCCCGCAGCCGACCTCGGGCCGTCGCGGGTCGGGCAGGCGCAGTTTGCCGGTCTTCTGAGCCTCCGCGAGCAGGAAGCGCAGCGCCGCCGAAACGACCCGGTCGGCGAACCAGGTCAGCGCGGCGGTGACGTCCTCGACCGACCAGACCCCGCCGAGATCCGCCAGGGCGACCAGCAGCGCCGTTTCGGCCTTGGCCCGTCGCAAGATCCGCATCAGGTCCGGCGCGGTCACCGCCGGAAGGTCGCAGGCCCGATCCATGTCGTCGAGGCAGGTGGCGGCGCGCCTGGAAGGATCGTCGGTCAACAATCGGTACAAACGATCGGCGTCGGCGGTGACGAGGCGCCACAGGTAAGGCGAATGGTCGGCCAGCACCTCTAGCAGGCCCTCGACCTTCGGCAGCCGCGACATGGCCGGCAGCGGGGAGGCAGCATCGAGAGAACGCCGCCACGCCTCGCACCGTTCCCGTCCAACATCCGGGCGGCTTGGACGGGGACGGACCATCAACCGGGCGGCGAGCGAGGCCGGATCGAGCGTCAGATCATCCACAGTCATCCACCGACCTCGGCAGGCACGGCCGCCGAACGCGACGCCGCCGGCTCACGAACCAGGCCGGCCTCGACCGCCGGCAGGCACAGGACGGCGCGCAGCCCCGGGCCGTTGTCGAGGAGCCGCAGTTGGCCATGGTTCAAACGCGCCACGGCGGACACCAGCGACAGGCCGAGCCCCGATCCTGGCCGGGTCCGCGCGCCTTCCAGTCGCACGAATCGATCAAGCACGCGCGCCCGATCGGCGGCCGCGATGCCGGCACCGCCGTCAGCCACCACGATCTCAACGGCAGGGCCGGACCGCGCCGCCGACACGGCGATGACCGGAACGGGTGGTGGAGCCGCACCCTCGTGGGTTGAACTCCGAGCGGGTGCCGTCGTCCCGTACTTGAGGGCATTGTCGATCAGGTTGGCGACCGCCTGGCCGATCAACTCGCGGTTGGCACAAACCAGCAGGCCGGTGGCGACCGTGCAGCGCAGGTCGACGCCCGCCTCTTCGGCCACGGGCTCGTAGAGTTCGATGAGGTCCCGCACCACCTCGCCGATATCGACATCGGTTGTCGACCCGACGCTCGTGCCGGCCTCGACCCGCGCGATCATCAGCAGGGCCGAGAAGATGCTCATCATCCTGTCGGCCTCCTCGATGGTCTTTTCGAAGGCGGCGCGGAACTCGTCCGGCGTTCTTGCGGTGCGCAGGGCCTCCTCGGCGCCGTTGCGCAACCGCGTCAACGGCGTCCGCAAGTCGTGCGCAATGTTATCCGAGACTTCCTTCATGCCGGCCATCAACTCGCCAATGCGGTCCAGCATCGCGTTGAGGTTCTGGGCAAGGCGGTCGAGTTCATCGCCCGTGCCGGCGGTCGGCAAGCGGCGCAACAGGTCGCCCGTCATGATCGTCGCTGCGGTGTCGCTCATCGCGTCGACGCGCCGAAGCACCCGGCGCGCCACGATGCCGCCGCCAAGTGTGCCGATGCCGACGAGCCACAAGAGCGAGGTCACCAAGGCACGGATGATCACCGTGCGCAGGTTCTCGCGCTCCCCAAGGTCGCGGCCGACGAGCAGGCGAAAACCGCCGGGTAGCAGGAAAATACGCGCCAGGGCCGAGGACGACTGCCCCTTGTCGTTGGGTCGCTCGTAGGACGTTTCGACGAGACCCGGACGGTCGATCACCCCCGGCGGAAGCGTCGAAACGTTGCCCGCCAGGGTCTGGCCCGCGAAAGTCGTGACGAGATAAAGGGAAGCGCCCGGCTGCTTCGACCGGCGCTCGACGATTTCCACGAGGTTGCGGATGCCGCCCGTGTCATATTGCTCGGCAAGGCCGATGATCTCCGCCTGCACGGTCTGGCCGATCTGCTCGTCCAGCAGGAGGTTGACGTTGGAGGCGATGCCGCCCAGCACCAGGCCGGCACCGATCGCGAAGATCACAAGGTAGGTGAACGACAGCTTGAAGACCGTCGTGCGGAACAGCTTACCGAGCGCTGTCACGGATCATGTATCCGGCCCCACGGATGGTATGGAGAAGAGGCGCATCGGAGCCCTTATCGATCTTGGATCGCAAACGCGACACATGCACGTCAATCACGTTGGTTTGTGGGTCGAAGTGGTAATCCCACACGTTTTCGAGAAGCATGGTTCGGGTTACCACCTGTCCGGCGTGCTTCATCAGGAACTCGAGCAGTCTGAATTCCCTTGGCTGGAGCACGATCTCGGTGCCCAAGCGCATGAGCTTGTGGGACAGACGATCGAGTTCGAGAGGACCGACACGGTATGAGGTCGGCTCGCCAACACCCGGCCCCTTGCGGCGGGCCAACACTTCCACCCGGGCAAGGAGTTCCGAGAAGGCGTAAGGCTTGGACAAGTAATCGTCGCCGCCCGCCCGCAACCCCTTGACCCGATCGTCCACCTGCCCGAGCGCGGAAAGGATCAGCACGGGAGTTTCGATCTTCTGTTCGCGCAGGCCGCCGATCAGCGTCAGCCCATCCATCCGGGGCAGCATGCGGTCGACTACGAGGACATCGTAACCACCCTCGCGCGCCATGGCATAGCCGTCCAATCCGTCCGACGCGATGTCGGTGACGTGACCGACTTCAGCAAAGGCCTTGACGAGGTAGCTCGCCGCCTCGGCATCATCCTCGATGACCAGGATCTTCATGCGCGCCCGTTGCTGCCTTCCATGATTCGTTGATCAGGACGCTGGGCCTTCCCGTCGGAAAGCCCAGCGACCGTTATTGTTTAGCCGATCGACTTGGTGGCAAGCGCCAGGAAGTGGACGTTGTCACCGGTCTTGACGCGAAGCAGCAAAGCCTTCTGACCGTCCTTCTTGGCCGCCGTGAAAGCCGCCGTGATCTCCGAAGGGCGCGAGACAGGCTTGCCACCCGCCTCCAGGATCACGTCTCCGACGCTGAGGCCCTTCTGGGCGGCCACGCCGTCCGGATCGACCTCGGCGACCGTGACGCCTTCCTTGCTGCCGCCCGGCACGACCGAGGACGGAACCAGGGTCAGGCCGAGCGCGGCAAGTTGCGCCTTATCCTCCTGAGCCGGGGGTGCCTCGGCTTTCGCCTCCTTGTCGGCCGGCAGGCGGCCGAGGGTCAGCGAAACAGTCTTGGTGTTGCCGTCGCGCCAAACGCTGAGGTCCACCTTCTTGTCAGGCCCCATCGCGGCAATCTTGCGGGACAGTTCGCGCGGCCCGTCAACCGTTTCGCCGTTCACCGCCGTGACGACGTCGCCGGACTTGATACCGGCATCGGAGGCGGGCGAACCTTTCTGGGGCTCGGACACCAGCGCGCCCTTGGTTTCCTTCAAGCCGAGGCTGTCGGCGATCTCCGCCGACACAGGCTGGATCTGAATACCGAGCCAGCCACGCGCGACGGCGCCGTTCGTCTTGAGGGCGGCGATCACGTCCTTGGCGACCTCGGCTGGGATTGCGAACCCGATGCCGACGCTTCCGCCCGAGGGCGAGAAGATGGCGGTGTTGATGCCGACCACCTGACCCTCGGTGTTGAAGGTCGGCCCGCCCGAGTTACCACGGTTCACCGGCGCGTCGATCTGCAGGAAGTCGTCGTAGGGACCAGAGCCGATGTCGCGGCCGCGCGCCGAAACGATGCCGGCCGTGACGGTGCCGCCCAGCCCGAAGGGGTTGCCGACCGCGATCACCCAGTCACCCACGCGCGGGGTGTGGTCGGTGAACGGCACGTAGGGGTAGTTGTCGCCCGATTTCACCTTGAGCAGCGCCAGATCGGTCTTCTTGTCGGTCCCGACGACGGTCGCCGAGACGTTTCTGCCGTCGTTCAGCGTGAGTTGCACGTCGGTCGCGTTCTCGACCACGTGGTTGTTGGTCACCACATAGCCGTCGGACGAAATGAAAAAGCCTGAGCCCTGTGCCATCCCGGTGCGGGGGTGCGGGCGCGGGTTGCCGTTGGAGTCACCGAACTGCTTGAAGAAGCGGTAAAGCGGATCATCCTTCGGGATGTTCGGCATGGAACGCGGGCTGGTCGGGGAATCGCCGTTGTCGCTGCTATCTTCGGCTTGGGTGACTTTCACCTTCACGGAAACAACCGCCGGGCTCACGTGATCCACGACATCGGCAAAGGAACCTGGCGCGATCTGGTCCGGCGCCGTCTTGGGGGCAATCTGCGCGGCATGGAGCGGCGTGCTGGTCATCACGCCGGTTTCGGCAACCGCCCCGCCGATCGCCACCGCGGCGACGGCGCCCAGAAGGGCGGCGCGCAGGCGCGGGGTGGTCCGGCGCGCCAACGATGCCCCAGAGCCCTGCCCAGAACTTTGGACGGGAATTTTTCTATCCGGATTGGTCATCCTGAACTCCTCGAGTGTTCCCAGACGGGCCTCACATCGAGCCTCGTCGTTGATCACAACATGGGGTGGCCCGGCTTACATGACCATTTCTCGCGGATGAATTCTTTGTAAGCATCGGCCTCGGCGCGAGCCGGCGACGCTTCAGCCTCGCCCCAACAATCGATCGAGCGCGGCGCGTTCACCCTCATCGAGGGGCGCAGGCGAGGGTGCGGCGCGTTTTCTCGCCAATAGAAGTCCGATAACCGCCGTGCCGAGCACCAGCGCCGGCATCGCCCACAGCAGGGCCGTTTCTGGCCGGAGCGGGGGTTTCAGCAGAATGAAGTCGCCGTAGCGGGACACCAGATAATCGCGAACCTGCCCGTCACTGTCGCCGGCTTGCAGGCGCTCGCGCACGAGCAGGCGCAGGTCACGCGCCAGGGTGGCGCCCGAGTCGTCGATCGACTGGTTCTGGCACACCAGGCAACGCAGTTCGGACGACAGAGCCCTGGCGCGGGTTTCAAGCGTCCGGTTGCCGAGCACCTCGTCGGGCTCAACCGCGCCGGCCAGGCCGGGCAGGAGTCCAAACGCGAGAACGAGGCCGAAGAGGACATGCCGCACGGGGTTACTCGGCGGCTTGGGGCGCAGGCGCGACCGCGCGGGGGCGGGCCGGCTTGCGGGCAAAGCCGATCCGCAGGCGCCGGTCCGACAGTGAAACGAAGCCGCCCAGCGCCATGATCAGCGCGCCGATCCAGATCGCCGTGACCAAAGGTTTCCAATACAGGCGCACGTCGAGGGTGCCGTCCGCATGCCCGTCGCCGAGGCTGACATAGACTTGGCCGAGCCCCAGGGTCGCGATGCCCGCCTGGGCGATGGTGGCTTGCCGGACCGGAAAGCTGCGCTTGGCGGGATGAACTGTGGCGACCAGGAGACCACCTCGCCGGATTTCGACCGGTGCGGCGAGTTCGCTGAAATTGAGGCCGGGTCGCGACGTGAAATCCAGCACCGAAACCGTGTAGGGACCGAGATCGACGCTCTGCCCCGCCCTGATGGCGACGATGCGCTCGACGCCCCAGCCGGTGGCGGCGAGGCCGAGCAGGGTGACGCCGACGCCCGCATGGGCGATGGCGGTGCCCCAGGCCGAGCGCGGCAGTCCGAGGGCTCGCGCCAGCATGGCACGGGCCGAAAGCCCCCGCCCGACGATGCGAGGAACAAGGTCGGCAAAGGCGCCGACGACGAGGTAGAGCGCCAGCCCAAGCCCGATCGCGGTCATCACCGGCCCGCCCCGCAGGGTGGCGGCGAGTCCCACGGCCAACGCCAGGCCAAGACCGGCGGCGACGGTCAGACGCTGCGCCGCGCCCACGAGATCGCCCCGCTTCCAGGCCAGCGACTGCCCAAGCGGCATGGCGAGGAGGATCGGTACGAAGATCGGCCCGAAGGTCAGGTTGAAGAAGGGAGCCCCAACCGAGATCTTCTCCCCGGTCAGCGATTCCAGCGCCAGTGGGTAGAGCGTCCCGGTCAACACCGTGGCGCAGCAGGTGGTCAGCAACAGGTTGTTGAACACCAGGGCGCCTTCGCGCGACACCGGCGCGAAAAGCCCACCCTGTCGCAGCGCCGGGGCCCGCCAAGCGTAGAGCGCCAGCGACCCGCCGATGAACAGGACGAGGATACCCAGGATGAAAATGCCGCGCCGCGGGTCGTTGGCGAAGCTGTGCACGGAGGTCAGCACCCCCGAGCGCACCAGGAACGTGCCCAGCAGGGAAAGCGAGAAGGTCAGGATCGCCAGGAACAGCGTCCAGATCTTGAGGGCTTCGCGCTTTTCCATCACGGCAGCCGAATGAAGCAGCGCCGTGCCGGCGAGCCACGGCATCAGGGAGGCGTTCTCGACCGGGTCCCAGAACCAGAAGCCGCCCCAGCCCAGCGTGTAATAGGCCCAGTAGGACCCCATGGCGATGCCGAGCGTGAGAAAGCACCAGGCGATCAGGATCCAGGGCCGCACATAACGGGCCCAGGCGGCGTCGAGCCGGCCGCTGATCAAGGCCGCAGCCGCAAAGGAGAACACGATCGAGAAGCCCACATAGCCGAGGTAGAGCAGCGGCGGGTGGATGGAGAGCCCCAAATCCTGCAGGACGGGGTTGAGGTCATGCCCCTCGAGAGGCGCCGGGAAGCGCCGCGCGAAGGGATTGGACGTGAGCAGGATGAATAGCAGGAAGGCGCTGGCGATCCAGCCCTGCACGGCGAGCGTGTTGGCGCGCAGGTCGTCGGCCATGCCGCGACCGAACAGGGCCACGGCGGCGCCGAACACCGCCAGGATCAGCACCCACAGCAGCATGGAGCCTTCGTGATTGCCCCAAACGCCGGCGATCTTGTAGATTAGCGGCTGCGTGGTCATCGAGTTCTCAACCACGGTGGTCAGGCTGAAGTCGGACACCGCCTGGGCATGCACCAGCGCCGCAAAGGCGTAGGCGACGAGTGCGAACTGGCCGCAGGCGGCGGGCACCGCCATGGCGGCAAGCCCGACATCACCTCGGCGAGTCCCCCAGATCGGCAAAACGGATTGCACCAGCGCCAGCGCCAGCGCCAGAACAAGGGCGAAGTGGCCGGTTTCGACGATCATGCCCGCCCCCTCATTGAACGGACCCGCCCGATGCGGCGCTCGCCGCCTTCTCGTCGCCGCGCCACACGCCCTGCTTCTTTAAGCTGTCGGCCACATTCTTCGGCATATAGGTTGCGTCGTGCTTGGCCAGGATCGTGTCGGCAACGAAAAGGCCTGAGCCGTCGAGCGACCCTTCGGCGACCACCCCCTGCCCTTCGCGGAACAGATCGGGCAGCAGGCCCGAATAGGTCACCCCGACGTCGCGCTTGAGATCCGTCACCCGGAAACTCACTATGGCCTGGCTCGAACGGACCACCGAGCCCTGTTCCACCAGCCCGCCGACGCGCAAACGGGTGCCCGGCTTGGGGGCCTTTTCGGCCAGCTCGGTCGGCCCATAGAAGAACACGATGCTGTCCCGAAGCGCGAACAGCACGAGGC
>CALMOK010000259.1:20013-26671 GCA_937871825.1 uncultured Alphaproteobacteria bacterium | reverse complement strand
CGTCCTCGAAGCTCGGCCTCGTCGTTCCGTGCCGCAGCCCTACTCGGCGGCGACCGCGATCGCCGGGCTGGTTCGCATGGCCTTGCCACCCGCCGCCACGGCCTTGACGATGCTGCCATAGCCAGTGCAGCGGCAGATGTTGCCCTCGAGTTCCTCGCGGATGTCGGCGGCCGGCAGGTCGGGACCCCTGCGGTTGACGATGTCGACGGCGGTCATGATCATGCCCGGGGTGCAGAAGCCGCATTGCAGCCCATGGTGCTCACGAAAGGCTTCCTGCATCGGGTGAAGCCCGCCCGCCGGTGCCAAACCTTCGATCGTCGTCACCTGGCTGCCTTCGCAGGACAAGGCGAGCACCGTGCAGGCCTTCACGGCCCCATCGTCGATGTGGACCACGCAGGCCCCGCATTGGCTCGTGTCGCATCCCACATGGGTGCCGGTGAGGCGAAGCGTGTCGCGCAGGACGTCGACTAGCAGCGCACGATCCTCGACGACCACCGAAACCGGGGCACCGTTGACCGTCAATGTGAGCGTTTGCATCGATGATCCCTCGCGAGCGACCCGGCGCCGGATTTGGTCCCGCCTCCATTGGCGGGCTTGGCCTCAGGATTGGAACGGCTGCGAGCGACGGTCAAGGGGCGGCCGGCGCGGCCGGCCTCAGGTCGAGACCGCAGCCGCCAAGTTGGTGAAGAATGTGTCGGCGGTCTTCTTGGCCACGCCGTCGATGAGGCGGCTGCCCAGTTGGGCGATCTTTCCGCCAACGTTGGCCTGCACCTCGTAGGACAGGAGCGTGCCCTCCGGCACATCGCTCAGGCTCACGTCGGCCCCGCCCTTGGCGAAGCCCGCGATCCCGCCCTCCCCTTCCCCGGCGATCCGGTAGCCGTTCGGCGGGTCGATGTTGCTGAGGCCGACCTTGCCTTTGAAGGTCGCCGTCACGGGTCCGATCTTCATCGTGGCCGCCGCCGTGAAGGAGGTTTCCCCCGTTCTTTGAAGAAGCTGACACCCCGGGATGCAGTCTTTCAGCACATCGGGATCGTTGAGCTTGGCCCAAACCGTCACCTTATCGGCCGGCAAAACGACCGAGCCCTTCATCGTCATCGCCATCGGTCGAATGGTCCCGTCGTGTTCAGCGATCGTGGCGGCACGCCCGCCCAGTTCCGACGACGTTGCCGTTTTGACGCAGGCAGCGCAAGGCCGAAGCTCGAACGTCGCCATGGCGACGCCTTGAAACGGGGCGCGACGCGGCGCAAAACGGAAGCGGGTGGGCAAGGGATGCACAGCATGGCTATGACGGCGGATGTGGTGGTGCTGGGCGCAGGAATCGTCGGAGTGTCGGCGGCGCTCCACCTTCAAGCGCGCGGACGCGACGTGGTGCTGGTCGACAAGCACGAGGGGGCCGGCACGGAAACCAGCTACGGAAACGCCGGGCTGATCGAGCGGGCCTCGCTGTTCCCCTACAGCTTTCCCCGCGAGTGGGCCACGCTGGTCCGCTACGCCCAGAACCAATCGACGGATGCCCATTATCACGTGAAGGCCCTGCCGACGGTCGCGCCCTGGCTTGCCCGCTATTTCGCCGAATCCTCGCCCGAGGGCGTGGCCCGCACCTTTGCGGCCTCGCGCCCGCTGATCGAGCGTTCGTTGATCGAGCACGAAGCCCTGATGGAGGCCGCCGGGGCCACGCATCTCCTGCGCAAGATCGGCTGGATCAAGGCGTTTCGCACCGAGGCCAGCCTTGAGAAGGGGCGCGCCGAGGCCGACAAGCTGCGACCCTACGGCTTGGCGATCGACCTGCTCGATGCGGACGGGATCGCCGGGTTGGAGCCGCACTTGGGCGAAGGATTGCTGGGCGCCCTGCATTTCAAGGATCCGGGCGCCGTGTCGGACCCGGGCGCGCTGGTCCGCGCCTATGCCGACCTGTTTTTAAGGAACGGTGGCCGTTTACTGCGTGGCGACGCCAAGACGTTGGCCCAGGACGGAGCGGGTTGGCGGGTCGACACCGACGAGGGATCGTTGCGGGCGGGTGCCGCCGTGGTGGCGCTCGGGCCCTGGAGCGACGACATCTTCGGCCCTCTCGGATATGACATCCCGCTCGGCATCAAGCGGGGTTACCACCAGCATTTCCGCCCCAAGGGCAACGCTGTGTTGAACCGGCCGGTGCTCGACGTGGATGGCGGCTTTCTGCTCGCCCCCATGGCGCTTGGCATCCGGCTCACCACGGGGGCGGAGTTCGCTCGCCGCGACGCGCCGCCGAGCCCCGTGCAGCTTCAACGCGCCGAGCCCAAAGCCCGCGCCCTGTTCCCGCTCGGCGAAGCCGTCGACGACAAGCCCTGGATGGGCGCCCGTCCCTGCCTGCCCGACATGCTGCCCGTGCTGGGCGAAGCGCCGCGTCACCCAGGCTTATGGTTCGACTTCGGCCACCAGCACCATGGCCTGACGCTCGGGCCGGTGACGGGCCGGCTGTTGGCCGAGATGATGACGGGCGAGGCCCCGTTCACCGACCCCACCCCCTACAGGCTGGAGCGGTTCGCGTAACCGTCGATCGAAGCATCATGGCTTGAACGCGCAGGGGTGACGTGGGCGGTGCAATGCCGCTCCACCCCGGCGCCAACCCATTCACAAGTCTACTCGGCGGCTTGCAGCGGCGCGCGCCGTTCCTCGTCGTCGATCTCGGCGAGCTTAGTTTCGACGTGCCGGGCGAACATGTACTCGGCCGGGCGTTGCTTATCGAGCGGGATGTCGGGGCTCATCGGACCCTTGGTGCGGATACCCTTGAGGGCGATCTTCAGCATCTTGAGCGGATGGGAAACCGAGTCCGCTACGGCCGTGGCCTCGAAGCCGCTATGCACCATGCAGTCGGCGCATTTCTCGTAGTTGCCGGTGCCGTAATTGTCCCAGTTGGTGTCTTCCATCAGCTCCTTGAAGGTCTTGGCATAGCCTTCGCCAAGCAGGTAGCAGGGCTTCTGCCACCCGAACACGGTGCGGGTCGGGTTGCCCCACGGCGTGCAGTGATAGGTCTGGTTGCCGGCGAGGAAGTCCAGGAACAGCGTCGATTGGTAGAACGGCCAGGCCTTGCCACCCTTGCCGCGGCGGAAGATGCCGCGGAACAATTCCTTGGTCTTGGCCCGGTTCAGGAAATGCTGCTGGTCAGGCGCGCGCTCATAGGCGTAGCCGGGCGAAACCGTGATGCCGTCGATCCCCATGGCGGTGACGTCGTCGAAGAAGCGGGCCGAGCGCTCCGGATCGGCGTCGTTGAACAGGGTCGTGTTGATGGTCACGCGGAAGCCCGCCGCCTTGGCGGCCTTGATGGCGGCCACCGCCTTGTCGTAGACGCCCGTGCGGCAGACCGATTTGTCGTGCATCTCGCGGTCGCCATCGAGGTGGACCGACCAGTTGAAATATTTGTTAGGCTTGTACTCGTGCATCTTCTTTTCAAGGAGAAGCGCGTTCGTGCACACCGTGACGAATTTCTTCTTGGCGATGACGCCCTCGACGATCTGCCGCAATTCCTTGTGGATGAGAGGCTCGCCGCCGGCGATCACCATCATGGGGGCGCCGCACTCCTCAAGCGAATCGAGCGCATCCTTCACGGAGATGCGCTGGTCCAGGATCTTGTCGGGGTAATCGATCTTGCCGCAGCCCGCGCAGGCGAGATTGCACCGGAACAGGGGCTCCAGCATCATCACGAGGGGATAGCGTTTTTGCCCGCCGAGGTGCTGGCGAACCACATAGGCGCCCATGCGGATGGTCTGGTGTAGCGATATGCTCAATGTGAACTCCTCGGCGGCCGACTAAGCACGGCCTCGCTCACGCGATCTGGAACAACGGGTTGACGGGTCCACCATTGGGGCCCGCCACTTGAGGCGGCAGTCGGAACGACACTGTTTCCTCGATACCGGGCAGCGTGGATATTTCAACAGCGCCTGCCTTGCGCAGGGCTGCCACGACGTCCTCGACCAGGACTTCGGGCGCCGAGGCGCCCGCCGTCAGGCCGACGACCTCCACGCCTTCGAGCCACCGAGGGTCGATGTCCCGGCTGTCGGCGATGAGGTAGCACGGCACGTTGGCCTCGCTTCCGATCTCTCGGAGCCTGTTCGAGTTCGAACTGTTGCGAGCCCCCACAACCAGGATCAGGTCGGCGATGCGGGCCAGGTCGCGCAGGGCGGTCTGGCGGTTCTGCGTCGCGTAACAGATGTCCCTGGTGTCGGGGCCGACGATGTCGGAGAATTTCGCCAGCAGGGCTTGGATGATGCCGCGCGTGTCGTCCACGCTCAACGTGGTCTGGGTGATGTAGGCTACCGGGCCGTCGATCGGCAAGTCCAGAGCCGCGACGTCGGCGACGCTCCGCACGAGGTGCACCGGGCCGTCGACCTGCCCGATCGTCCCCTCGACCTCGGGATGGCCGGCGTGGCCGATCAGGATGACGGCGCGGCCCTGGGCGACATAGCGGCGGCCCTGGTGGTGGACCTTGGCCACCAGGGGGCAGGTCGCGTCGATCACGGGCAAGCCCCGCTCGATCGCCGCGCGCTCCACGGCCCGGGGCACGCCATGCGCGCTGAAGATCGTCACGGCGCCGGACGGCACTTCGGACAAGTCCTTGACGAAGCAGGCGCCCTTGGATTCCAGGCCGGCGACGACATGACGGTTGTGGACGATTTCATGGCGGACATAGACTGGTGCGCCGTGCTGGGCGAGAGCGCGTTCCACGATCTCGACGGCACGGACGACGCCCGCGCAGAACCCGCGCGGTTGCGCCAGCACTACCTTCATCCACGACCCCTGTTGCTTAACGCCGCCCAGGGTGGATCCGGGTCGCGCTGCGGCGCGCCCGGATTTGCGCACCGCAATGACTGATGGTCGTAAGAAAAATACCGCCCTGGCGCAACCAGCCGAAAGCATTGATTTCCCACCTGTTGCAATGCGGTTACCGTTTGGGCCGCGTCGCGCGCGCGGCCGGACCCCAGTCGTCTCACACGGTTAAAACTTAGGGTTAAGCTCCTTTTAAGCTGTTTGCCGCATCGTCCCCTCACCGCAATACGGCCGGCCTTGATACCCAGGCGCCGGAGCCTTGATCGAGGGGACATCCAATGATGGGCAGCACCAAAGCCCTGCTACTCGCCGGAGTCGTGGCGCTCGGCGCTGTGTCGGCCGGCCACGCCGCCGACCTGCCGCCGCCGCCCGTTTACGTTCCGGCACCAGAGCCCGTCGCCTTCGGCGGCTGGTACCTGCGCGGCGACGTCGGCGTTGGCATCGCCACCGGCCCGGACATCCGGTCGAGCTTTTACGATTACACCGGCTCGGAACTGACCGGCACGGATTTCAGCAACGCCGTTCCGGGCTTTGGACGCGACCAGCAGAGCATCGGCGACTCGGCGTTCGTTGGGGCGGGTGTCGGCTACCAGTTCAACAATTGGTTCCGGGTCGACGCGACCGGTGAATACCGCACCGCGCAGCAGTTCCACACCATCGAGAGCTATGACGCCGGCGCGCAATACGGCGTGCCTGGCCAGTTCTACAACCACGACGACTACAACGGCCAGGTGCAGAGCTCGGTCTTCCTCGTCAACGCCTACGCCGACCTTGGCACCTGGTACCACCTGACGCCCTTCATCGGCGGCGGCGTCGGCGCCACCTACAATCACGTCAGCTACGTCACCGACCGGAACAGCGGCGTCGACGTCACGGCGTCGGATGGCAGCTTCTACGGCGGCGTCGGAAGCGGTGGATACGGCTTCGCGAAATCCACCGGCAAGTTCGGCCTCGCTTACGCCGCCATGGCGGGCGTCGCCTACGACATCAACCAGAATTTGAAGCTCGAGCTTGGCTATCGCTACCTCAACCTCGGCGAGGCTAAATCCGGCGTCATCGGCTGCAACGGCTCGTGCACCCACGAGCGGCAAACCTATGACCTCGCCTCGCACGACATCCGCCTCGGCATGCGTTGGATGTTCAACGACGTGGTGGCGGCGGCTCCCGCCTATTATCCGCCCGAGCAGCCGATCATCCGCAAATACTGAGGTCGCTGAGCAAGGAAGGCGCGGGGGGAAGCCTCCGCGCCTTTTTCCCGTGTTCAAGCGGGTCCATGGCTCGTGGGACGGTCCGGTCGGCAATGAAGGGCAGGCGCGCAAAGCGATCACGCGCGGCTCTGGAGCCGAGACGAACAATATCTTCGGACCAAGGTCAACGGCGGCTTAACTTAAGGTGTTTTTAAGCATAATCGATGAAGATGCTTGCACACCCGCCGAACGATGGCGGCGGAATGCAAGGATCACCTGGGATGCGTGCTCTACCGGTTCTCGGCGCAAGTGCCATCGGCCTTGCAATCCTGGCCATGCATCCGGCCTGGTCGGCCGACCTTTCGCCGGTTTACCCGGACGTTCCCGTCTACAGCGAGCCAGACCCGCAGTTCGAGTTCGGAACCGGCTGGTACCTCCGGGGCGACGCCTCCTACGGCAACGAGGACCAGGCCAGCCTGCGGTCGGCGTTCGGCAACGTGAAGCTGCATCCCGATTGGGCCTACGGGGCGGGCGGTGGCATCGGTTACCGGTTCAACACTTTTTTCCGGGTGGACGTCACGGGCGACTACCTGGAACCCCTGAAGGCGACAAGCCCGGCGATGCCGGCCGACAACGGCGCGACGGGGATCGCCAAGATCAGCCTCGGT
>CALMOK010000259.1:18117-20003 GCA_937871825.1 uncultured Alphaproteobacteria bacterium | reverse complement strand
CGACACGACCGGGAACGTGCTGCAGACCTTCGACTATTCAACCAAATATACGATTGGCTCGTCCGCGGCCCTGACCCAGGCGAGCCTCAGCCGCTACGACGCGCTGGTGAACGGCTATTTCGACCTCGGCAACTGGTCGGGGATCACGCCCTATATCGGCGCGGGCGTCGGGTTCGGGGTGGTCGACCCCTCGGCCAAGATCGTGACCACCGACGCGCTCGGCCAGCGCACCACGGTCAACCGCACCATCGAGGACCGGACCAATTTCGCCTGGGCCGCCATGGCGGGCGTCTCCTACGCCATCGACTCAAACGTCGACGTTGACCTCGGATATCGGCATCTCGACCTCGGGCGCGCTTCGGTCACGGTGAACGGGGCAACCGTCAAGACCGACAACACCCGCGACGAGGTCCGCCTCGGATTGCGCTACATGCTGAACTGAGAGCGCTGACGAATTGACCCTTGACGGTCAGCCGATCGATCGTCTAGGCCTCGCGACGGGACACCTCTCCCCAACGAGAGGCGCTCATCTGTGAGGATGGCTTTCGATGACGATCAAACCCGGCACACGGCCGGTGAACCCGTGCTTTTCGTCCGGCCCCTGCGCCAAGCGCCCTGGCTGGACCCTTGAGGCGCTCGGCGCCGCGCCGCTTGGGCGTTCCCACCGCGCCAAACCCGGCAAGGCCCGGCTCCAGGCCGCCATCGACCTCTCCCGCGACGTTCTCCAAGTTCCGGCCGACTACCGGATCGGCATCGTGCCGGCGTCCGACACCGGCGCGGTCGAGATGGCGATGTGGTCGCTGCTCGGCGCGCGCGGCGTCGACATGGTGGCGTGGGAGAGTTTCGGTGAAGGCTGGGTCACCGACGCCCTCAAGCAATTGAAGCTCAAGGACGCCCGCGTCCTGAAGGCGCCGTACGGGCAGATCGTCGACCTCGGCGGAATCGATTTCAACAACGACGTCGTGTTCACCTGGAACGGAACCACCTCCGGGGTTCGGGTGCCGGATGGCGGCTTCATTCCCGCCAACCGAGCGGGGCTGACGATTTGCGACGCCACCTCGGCGGCCTTCGCCCAGATGCTCGATTGGGACAAGCTCGACGTGGTCACCTTCTCGTGGCAGAAGGTGATGGGCGGGGAAGCCGCCCACGGCATGCTGATCCTCTCGCCGCGCGCCGTCGAGCGCCTCGAAAGCTACGCCCCGGCCTGGCCGCTGCCGAAGATCTTCCGGCTCACGTTGGGCGGCAAGCTGATCGAAGGCATCTTCAAGGGCGAAACCATCAATACCCCCTCCATGCTCTGCGTCGAGGATTACATCGATGCGCTGACCTGGGGGAAGAGCATCGGCGGACTTCCGGCCCTGATGGCGCGGGCCGACGCCAACGCCAAGGCCTTGGCCGACTGGGTCGAGCGGACTTCCTGGATCGACCATCTCGCCACCGATCCTTCGACCCGCTCCAACACCTCCGTATGCCTCAAGGTCGTCGCCCCGGAGATCACGTCGCGTCCCGCCGACGCCCAGGCGGCCTTCGCCAAGGCGCTCGCCGACATGCTCGACAAGGAAGGCGTCGCCTTCGACATCGGCGGCTATCGCGACGCCCCGCCCGGCCTTCGCGTGTGGTGTGGCGCCACCGTGGAGCGGGCCGACGTCGAAGCCCTGACGCATTGGCTTGACTGGGCCTACGCTTCGGCCGCCGCCGCCTTGCCCAAGGCCGCTTGACGCGTCATCGCGGCTTTTCGCCGGCACGCTCGCCAGCGCCCACGGCCAACGCCGCGGGTCGACCCTTCGCTCGCCCCGCCCTCCCCGTTTCACCATTTTCCCTTCGGATGACCCCATGGCTCCCCGCGTTCTCATCTCAGACAGCCTGTCCCCCGCCGCCGTCGCGAC
>CALMOK010000259.1:4096-18107 GCA_937871825.1 uncultured Alphaproteobacteria bacterium | reverse complement strand
GAAGCCCGGCCTCGACAAGGACGAGCTTGCCGCCATCATCGACGATTACGATGGCTTGGCGATCCGCTCCGCCACCAAGGTCACGGCCAAATTGCTGGAGCGGGCCGGCCGCCTCAAGGTGATCGGCCGCGCCGGCATCGGGGTCGATAACGTCGACATCCCGGCCGCCACCGCCAGGGGCGTGATCGTGATGAACACGCCGTTCGGCAATTCGATCACCACCGCCGAACACGCCGTCGCGCTGATGTTCGCCCTCGCCCGACAGCTTCCCGCCGCCGACCTGTCGACGCAGGCGGGAAAGTGGGAAAAAAACCGCTTCATGGGCGTCGAGATCACCGGCAAGGTGTTGGGCATCATCGGCTGCGGCAACATCGGCTCCATCGTGGCCGAGCGCGGCGTCGGCCTGCGAATGCGGGTCATCGCCTTCGACCCCTTCCTGTCGGCCGAGCGGGCGATGGCGCTCGGGGTGGAGCGGGTGGACCTTCCCGAATTGTTGGCCCGGGCGGACTTCATCACGCTGCACACGCCGATGACGCCACAAACCAAGAACATCCTGTCGGCCGAGAACCTCGCCAAAACTAAGCCCGGCGTGCGGATCATCAACTGCGCGCGCGGCGGCCTGATCGACGAGGAAGCGCTGCGGGCGGGGCTCGACAGCGGCCACGTCGCGGGATCGGCCATCGACGTGTTCGCCCAGGAGCCCGCCAAGACGAACATCCTGTTCGGGCACCCGAACGTGATCTGCACTCCCCACCTCGGCGCCGCCACCAACGAGGCGCAGGAGAACGTCGCCCTGCAGGTGGCCGACCAGATGTCCGACTATCTGATGCGCGGCGCCATCTCCAACGCCATCAATTTCCCTTCTATCACCGCCGAAGAGGCGCCCCGCCTCCGCCCGATGATCGAGCTCGCCGAACGCCTCGGCTCCTTCGCGGGGCAGCTCACCGACACCTCAATCCGACAGGTTCGGATCACCTACGAGGGCGCCGTTGCCGACCTCAAGACCAAGGCGTTGACGGCATCCGCCCTGGCGGGACTGCTCCGGCCCGTGCTGTCGGCCGTCAACGTCGTGTCGGGCCCGGCGGTCGCCAAGGAGCGCGGCATTGTGGTGGAGGAAGCCACGCGCGCCGCGGAAGGCGATTTCGAGTCGCTGATCACCCTGTCGGTCGTCACCGACGAACAGGAGCGCGCCATTTCCGGCACGGTGTTCACCGACGGCAGGCCGCGCATCACCGCCATCAAGGGCATCAAGGTCGACGCGGAGTTCGCGCCTTCGATGCTTTACGTGACAAACGAGGACAAGCCGGGCTTCATCGGCCGCTTCGCCACCACCCTCGGCGACGCGGGCGTCAATATCGCCACCTTCGCGCTCGGCCGCGACGGTCCAGGCGGCTCGGCCATCGCGCTGGTGGAGGTGGATGGCGAGGTGCCGGCGGCCGCGATGGGGCGTATCAAGACCATCCCCGGCGTCAAGGCGGCTCACCTGCTGCGCTTCTAGAACGGGTCGCCCGGCGCGAACGCGTTGGAACGGGCAGCCGATCAATCGACCGCCCAGGGGCCATCAATCCACAAGGGTGCGCGTCAGCCGACGCCACTGCGCGGCTTGTTGCAAGACACGCGACAATTGCTCGACCGAATAGGGTTTTTGCAGCAGCTCGAACCCGTCGGTGCCGTTCTGCGCCAGCACGTGGCTGTATCCGGACGTCAACACGACCGGCAGGTCGGCGTGCCGACGCCGAACCTCCTGGGCGAATTCGATTCCGCTCATCCCCGGCATGACGACGTCGGAAAACACGACGTCGAACCGGTCGGCGTCCGCTTCGAGTTCGGCGAGGGCCGCTCGGGCATTGATGGCGAGCACCGACCCATACCCGACCTCGCCGAGCGCCTGGGTGGCGAACGCGCCGACGTCGGCGTTGTCCTCGACGATCAGCACGCACGTGCCATGGCCGTCCACGAGGGCCTGTTCGACCCGTTTGTGCGTGACGGTGGCGCCGTCGGGAGCCTCGACGCGGGGAAGATAAAGCGTGAACGTGGTGCCGCGCCCCACTTCGCTTTGCACGTCGATCTCGCCGCCCGACTGCTTGACGAAGCCGAACACCTGGGAAAGTCCCAGGCCGGTCCCCTGCCCGACATCCTTGGTGGTGAAGAACGGCTCGAAGATCTTGTCGAGGTTGGTGGGTGCGATGCCCGACCCGGTGTCGGTTACCGAAACCGCGACGTAGTCGCCGAGGGTGGCGGGATGGGCGCGCATCGCCGGGATCTCCGAGGCGGCGCTGACGGTGATGCCGAGCGTGCCCTCGCCGTTCATGGCGTCGCGCGCGTTGACGGCGAGGTTGATCATCGCCGTGTCAAAGTGGCTCGGGTCGGCGTTCACGAAGCAGGGCCGGTCGGGCACGCGGGTCTGGATGCGGACGCGGGACCCCGTCAAGGTGACCACCATGTCGCCGATCGCCGCCACGCTCTGGCCGATGTCGAACACCTCGGGCTGCAATGCCTGCCGTCGCGCGAAGGCGAGCAGTTGGCCGGTGAGCTTGGCGGCGCGCGTCGTGGTGTCGGAAATCGCCTGGACGTAGCGGTCGCGGCGCTCGGCGCTGAGGTCGGGTCGCTTGAGCAGGTCGACCGACGAACGGATAACGGTCAGCAGGTTGTTGAAGTCGTGCGCCACGCCACCCGTGAGCTGGCCCACCGCCTCCATTTTTTGGGATTGGCGCAATTGTTCCTCGGTCCGGTACAGCGCCTCGGCCTGCGCGCGCTCGGCCGTGACATCGCGGCCGGACGCGTAGATCAGATCGTCCTCCGGCGCCGCGACCCATGACATCCATCGATGCCCGCCGTCCTTGTGACGGTAACGGTTGACGAAGGTTGGCAGGTCATCCCGCGAGGCCTGCCAAAGGGCGTCCTGCGAGGGTGATCGGTCGTCGGGGTGGATGAAATCGAACACCGTCTTCTCGACCATCTCCTCGGATGCCCATCCGAGGATCCGCGCCGCGGCCGGACTGACCGACCGAAAAACGCCGTCGACGTCGATCACGGCCAGCAGGTCCTGCGAATTGCGCCAAACGCGATCGCGCTCCCGCGTGCGCTCGCCTACGCGTCGCTCCAGATCGTCATTGAGCGCCCGCAAGGCTATCTCGGCCTGCTTCTGCTGGGTGATGTCGCGCCCGACGGACACGAGCTGCTCGGGCGTCCCATCCGGGCCGACCAGGGGCGAGATCACCAAGTCCCACCATTTGGGCGTACCCTTGTGGGTCGCGCAAAAGCCTTGGAAACGCCCGATACCCCCCTCACGAGCCGCGGCGATCGCGGATCGTGCGGCGTCGAGCTCGACGCCTTGCCAGACCCGCAGCCAGGACAAGCCCAGGCCGACGCCGACATCCGTGATCTCCATGGCCTCGATCCCGCCCGCGCTCACGAATTGGGTGTGACCCTGCAGGTCGAGCACCACGATGCAGTCGCGGCTCGAACTCAGGATCAGCGTGTTGAGCCCTTGCGCCTCGCGCAGCGACTCGGCGGACGCCCGGCGCACGGTTTCGTCCCGCAGGACCTTCAGGAAGCCGAGTTCCTCGCCATCCTCGCCGCGCAGGAACATCATCTCGCCGCTGGCCCAGAACCGCGATCCGTCCTTCCTGAGGTGCCAGCGCTCGTCGTCGCCCCGCCCGTCTCGCAACACGCTCCGCATCTCGACGGCGACACGGTCGCGGGCCACATCCTCGGGCGTGAAGAAACGATGCGCTGTAGCCCCCTGCATCTCCAACGCCGACCAGCCTAGAATACGTTCGGCGCCCGTGTTCCAATCGGTGATCGTCCCCGCACGGTCCATGGCGATGATCGCGTAATCGACCGCGCTCTCGAAGATCCGCCGTTGCCGGAGCTGGCTTTCGCGAACCTCGCGCAGCGCGACGTCGCGCGCGACCGCCGTGCGACGCAATTCCATCTGTGCCATGACCTGGCGCGCCAAGGCGCCCAGTCCACTCGCCTGGGCAAGCGTGAGCCCTTCGGGACGCGGCTTCATGTCGATCACGCAAAGCGAGCCGAGGGGTTGTCCGTCGGACGTTTCCAAACGCGCGCCCGCGTAGAAACGGATATGCGGCTCGCCCGTCACCAGCGTGTTGGCGCGGGTGCGCGGGTCGACCGTCAAATCGGGGATGATCAGAAGCCCGGGTTGGGCCAGCGCGTGACGACAAACCGACTGGTCGAGCGGCGTTTGGCAGGCGTCGAAGCCGATCTTCGCCTTGAACCATTGCCGGTCTCCGGCAACCAGGCTGACAAGGGCGACGGGCGTTTCGCAGATCTGGCAGGCCAGGACGACGATGTCGTCGAAGCCGGCTTCCGCCGGGGTGTCGAGGATGCCGTAGGCATGAAGGGCGGCGAGCCGTTCGGCGCTGGACTGCTCATCGGGGCCTGACTTGGCGTCAGCCACGCGGACGGCCCCGCAGGCTTGCGTCCTGCTTCGGCACGCCGAGGTCGTTCACTACCATCGACGCGTCAAGGCCGGCGCGAACCAGGGCGCTCGCTGTTATGCAATACCCCGCGATCTGGTCGCCGGCACAGCAGACGAGATACTTAATTATCGCGAAATGCAAAACCTGTTTGTTGGCCATTCCGACCGTTAACACGTGTCCGAAGAGGTGTCATGGCCGGGGTTTACCGGGGCAGCGCCCTTCTCGGGCTGGGGTCACTTCGGTATTGCTTGACGGGCCACCCTGGCGGAGCGCGTGGCCTCAGACCCGAAACGAAACTCCTTTTGACCATTCCTCTTGGCGTAGGCCTTTCCGTTGCTTCCTCGGTTCTGTTTGGCATCCTTTACTACTTTTCAACTCAACTGCATCCGTTGACCGGGACCGAGATCTTCGGCTGGCGCATACCGCTCACGATGCCTTTCCTGACGATCTTCATGTTGGTCTTTGGAGAATGGAAGCACGTTCGGGAGATCGGCGTTCGTCTCAAACAAAGACCGGCTCTGTTCCCTGCCTTATGCCTCAGCAGCGCGCTGCTGGCCGTTCAACAATGGCTCTTCCTGTGGGCTCCGATCAATGGCGCGGGCTTGAGCGTGTCGCTCGGCTACTTCCTGCTTCCGCTGACACTGCTGCTGGTCGGGCGCATCGTCTACCGTGAGCGACTGTCCGTCTTGCAAGTGGCTGCAGCACTCTCGGCAGCCCTCGGCGTGATCCATCAGGTTTACCAGTCGGGTGGGGTATCATGGGCGACCGCCCTCGTCGCGCTGGGTTTCCCCACCTATTTCGCCCTACGCCGAAAGCTGCGCATCAATAATCTTGGCGGCCTTTGGTTTGACATGCTGCTCATGTGTCCAGCAGCTTTTTGCGTTGTGCTCAGTCAAAGCGGCATCGTCGCCCCGCTGAGCGCCGAACCTCGACTCTTCGTGCTGCTGCCCCTGCTCGCCATCGTGAGTGCCGCTGGCTTCATGACGTACATCCTGGCCAGTCGGCTTCTTCCTTTTTCTCTTTTCGGGCTTCTCGGCTACGTTGAGCCGGTCTTGCTCTTTGCCGTGGCCATCGTCATCGGCGAAGGAGTCCGCACGACCGACCTGCTCACCTACGCTCCGATCGTGATCGCGGTTGTGACCCTTGCAGCCGATGGGCTCGCGCGCCTGCAGTCGTAACAGCAAGACAAACCTGATCCACGGCGCCGACAGGCACCTTCCTTTACTCGCACCGGGGCTTTGGCTAAGGGTCGGCAATTCGTGCCGTTCCTCCCATGGTCGGACAGGGCGCCGCATGCGAAACGAGCTGAACTGATCCGATGGCGAATGTTGTGGTGATCGGCGCTCAATGGGGCGACGAGGGTAAAGGCAAGATCGTCGACTGGCTGTCGACGGCGGCCGACGTCGTGGTCCGTTTCCAGGGCGGGCATAACGCCGGCCACACGCTGGTGATCGACGGAAAGGTCTTCAAGCTCGCCCTGCTGCCGTCCGGCATCGTCCGGCCGGGGAAATTGTCGGTCATCGGCAACGGCGTCGTTCTTGATCCCTACCACCTGCTCGGGGAAATCGAAACCCTCCGCCAGCAGGGTGTCGCCATCAGCCCCGACAACCTGAAGATCGCCGAAAACGTGCCGCTGATCCTCGCGCTGCACCGCGAACTCGACGCGCACCGCGAGTCGGCCATCACGAGCGGCGCCCAGATCGGCACCACCAAGCGCGGTATCGGCCCGGCCTACGAGGACAAGGTCGGCCGGCGGGCCATCCGCTTGACGGACCTGGCCGAGCCCAACCTGCTCGACGAAAAGATCGACCGGCTGCTCGCCCACCATGAACCGCTTCGTCGCGGTCTCGGGCTCGAGCCCGTGTCGCGGACAGCGATCCGGGACGAATTGCTGGCCGTGGCGGATCGCGTCCTACCCTACCGGGCGGCGGTGTTCGAGCTGCTGGACGAGCAGCGCCGCGCCGGCAAGCGCATCCTGTTCGAGGGCGCCCAGGGGGCCTTGCTCGATGTGGACCATGGCACCTACCCGTATGTGACCTCGTCCAACACCGTGGCGGGGGGCGCGGCGGCCGGCTCGGGCTTGGGGCCGAAGGCGGTCGGCTACGTTCTGGGAATCGCCAAGGCCTACACGACGCGGGTCGGTGGCGGCCCTTTCCCGACCGAGCTCCACGACGAGATCGGCCAATTGATCGGCGACAAGGGCCATGAATATGGCGTCAACACGGGCCGGCGGCGACGCTGCGGCTGGTTCGACGCCGTGCTGGTCCGTCAAACCGTCAAGGTCAGCGGGATCGACGGCATCGCGCTGACCAAGCTCGACATCCTGGACGGGTTCGATGAGATCAAGATCTGCACCGGATACATGCTGGACGGCGTGGCCCTGACCCATCTGCCGGCCAGCCAGAGCGCGCAAGCCCGCGTGACGCCCGTGTATCAGAGCTTTCCGGGCTGGGACGGTACCACGGGAGGCGCGCGTTCCTGGGCCGAGCTTCCCGCCCAGGCGGTCAAATACGTCCGCTACATCGAGGAGTTGATCGGCGCTCCTGTCGCGCTTCTGTCGACGAGCCCCGAGCGGGACGACACGATCCTGGTGCAGAACCCCTTCCAGGATTGAGGCCGTGGTGGCGACGAATACCTGACTCGGTCGTGACCTAGCTGATTTCTGGAAGGCTCGTGAGCCTAACGCCCTGCCGCGCCGGACCACCTCGCACCATGGCACCAGGGGACCGTGCACCAACCCGTTTATTGCTCTGGACGTGTCCCTTCGCAGGATTGACGAAGCACGCCAGGGGTGATGTTTACGGTTAATGGCCGAATATTATCCTCTGCTTTCAAGGGCCGTTGCCGGTTTGCGGGAAGCCCAGCCCGAAGCGCGGCAAGCCATCTACAATCGTGCTCGTCAGGCGTTGCTGGCGCAGTTGCGATCGATGCAGCCGGCGGTGCCGGAAGCCGATATCGAGCGGGAAAGCGCCGCGCTCGACGACGCGATTTCACGCGTCGAGATTGATGTTGCGGCGAAAGCGGCAGCGCCGTCCGCTGCCGTGACGAGCCCGGCCGCTGTTCCGACGCCCCCCGTCACACCGGCGCGGCCGGATGCGATCACCGTTGAGCGTCGGCCAGGCGATACAACAGCAACGGGCCGCGCGACGATGCAAAACGTCGGGGTCGCGGCGGGTTCCCGTCCAGTGGCGCAACGTGACCCGCCCGATATCAGCGCTCCAGCTCCGCCTCGTGTGATGGCACCGCCGATCGAACCTCGTGTTCCAGCCCGCCCACCGGCAGCTCGGACGCCCGTTCCGGCGGGGCAACCCGCGACCGCCAGGGTGGCGGGCGAGCTTCCTACCGGATCCCCGACAGGCGAGCCGGCACCACTCCGGGCGTCCCGAGCCGGCGAGGAGACCACCAGGGACGCGGAAAAACCGGCTCTCCCGGTTGCTCCGCGCCTTCAGATCCGCGCCGCCAAGCCGGCCGACGAGCGGCCACCCCATGCGGAGCCGGCTCCGGATGGATCGGTACGGTCATCCGGCGCGGCCGAGGAGCCGAGTTTCGAAGCCGAGATGCGACGGCAAGGCGATGTTCGGGAGGAAGCCGTTCGTCCAGCGGCCCCCCGACGCGTCGAACGCAAGGCGTTCAGCCCACGCCTGCTCATCGTGGCACTCGTGGCCGTCGTGGTGGTCGCCGGCATCGCCTATGCGGCGTGGCGGCTGAGAGACAAGCCCGAAGCCCTGGCCCGTTCGCGCGCCGCGCTTTTGGCAGCGCAAAAGGCCGAACCGCAGCCGGGAAAAATCGTCGAGCGCGCCGATGGCGGCGCATCATCGACGGCACCTGCGCCGGGTGAATCGGCGGCGCCGACGGTTGCAGCCGGACAGGCGGTGGTGGCTTCCGGTAGCGCGTCAGCGACGCCTGCTTCCCCCGTGGCAGCACAAACCGCCCCTGCCGAGAAGCCGGTGCCTGCCACCCTGGCGGAGCCCGCCAACACGGCCGCAACCGAGACCGCGGGAGCAACCCCGCAAGCCGCGCCCGACCAGTCCATTCCGGTCTCGCAACGCGCCGCCCTGCTGGTCGAGGCCCCCGAGGAACCCGAAAAGGTGAAAACCTACGTGGGTTCGGTCGTGTGGCGGAACGAGACCGTCAGCCCGGGCCAGGACCAGCCGCTGACCACGGCCGTTCGCGCCGACGTGGAGATCCCATCCGCCGGCCTCACGTTCAGCGTCCTGTTCCAGAAGAATTACGAAGCCCAGTTTCCTGCGAGCCACACCATGGAAATCCGTTTCACGCCTGGGCCGGACAACAAGTCCGGCAACGTCAAGCAGATCAGCGTGCCCGAGTTGAGGAAAGACGACCTGCCGACCGGGGATAGCCTAACGGGCTTGCCGGTGACCATCACCGACAACTACTTCCTGGTGGGACTTTCGCGGGGCGACGCGGAACAACGCAACCTCGACCTGATCAAGACGCGAAGCTGGGTCGATATCCGTCTCGTGTTCAGCTCCGGCAAGATCGGCAAGGTCACGTTCGAAAAAGGCGCAAGCGGCGAACGACTGATCAACGACACTGTTCAAAGCTGGCAGTGATCACCGATCCGAAGCCGCTCGGCTTCGGATCATCCGCCTCGACTCCGACCGGTCGCGACACAAGCCCCTCGTCGACGATGCGATGGGCTCGGGACGTGCCGATCTTTAATGAGCGGCCGAAGGGGCCGGCAACAGCGGCTTGCTGGCTTCGATGCGGGCCAGCCCGGACTTCACGGCGGATTGGATCTTCTCGAACGCCCGAACCTCGATCTGTCGCACTCGCTCCCGTGAGATGTTGAACTCTTCGGAAAGGTGTTCCAGCGTGATTGGATCCTCCGCCAAACGGCGCGCCTCGAAGATCCGCCTTTCGCGCGGGTTGAGGATGTCAAGCGCGCCCTTGAGGGCGTCGTGACGGTTGGAACTCTCCTCGTGGTCGGCCAGCACGGCTTCCTGGCTGGTCGAATCGTCCACAAGCCAATCCTGCCACTCACCCTCGCCATCTTCTCGCATGGGTGAATTGAGGGAGCTGTCGCCGCCGAGCCGGCGGTTCATATCGATCACGTCCTGCTGCGTCACACCAAGCTTGGTGGCGATCGTTTGCACATGCTCCGGGTGAAGGTCACCCTCCTCCAGGGCGGAAATCTGGCTTTTGGCCTTCCGCAGATTGAAGAACAGCTTCTTCTGATTGGCCGTCGTTCCCATCTTCACGAGCGACCAGGAGCGCAGGATATATTCCTGGATCGATGCCCTGATCCACCAGATGGCATAGGTCGCGAGACGGAACCCCTTGTCGGGCTCGAATCGTTTAACGGCCTGCATCAGGCCGACGTTACCTTCGGAAATGACCTCACCGATCGGCAGGCCATAGCCGCGGTAACCCATCGCGATCTTGGCGACCAGACGCAGATGCGATGTGACGAGTTCATGCGCGGCGTCCCTGTCGCCGTGCTCCCGCCAGCGTTTCGCCAGCATGAATTCCTGCTGCGGTTGCAGCATGGGGAAGCGACGAATCTCATTGAGATAGCGGGAAAGCCCACTTTCGCTTGAGATCATCGGTAGTGCAGGCGCCATGGTGTTCGTCCTTTGGGCCCAGGAGGGCCACTGAATATCAAGCTTTGATAAACCGATCGATCAAATGGATCGAAGGTCTGTTGGCAGCGACCGTCTCGCCATCGCCGCTGCCAAATACTAGCATATAGAAATACGTTCCAAGCTGTTTCGCTCCAAGCTTTCGTACATTTAATGTCGATTGCGACGATCCGCGCAGCTCAAAGCCAAGCCTATGCTGAGTACGATTTCACGCACGAAAGGTGACGCTTTCGCTTTTGACATTCATTGTCGACCAGAGATGACATCGACACCACGAAATGACTTTCGAACAGTTGGAACTCTTCTTCCATGGCCCAAGCATCATACCCGACATGCGGGGATCGTGCGTGAAGGCACTTGAAGCGCAGGCGATGACCCCCGCTTCAAGCGAAAAGGATGGATCGCGCATGCTCGACGACCCTAGGTGGCCTCAGTGCTGCAACTTCCTCAACTCGTCTTTGAGCTGCAGCTTCCGGCGTTTCAACTCGGTGATCTTGGTGGTTTCCGTGGCTGGCGCCGCTTTCACCACCGCCAGCTCCTTTTCCAGGGCTTGATGGCGACGGTTGAGTTCCGCGATATGGCTCTGCAACGACATCTTGAACTCCTTGATGAGGAATGGATGCTCGAACACACGACACACGGCGAGAGGATGACACGATTGATCTCATGCTCAAGGCTGGTCGGGGATCGTGGTCATCAACTCTTTGCGAGGATCGATCCACTTGCCTCCAACACCAAGGGAGGCAAACACGCGACCGGAGATGGACGGGAATAAGAAATGTCGGCTCGCAGGCTACCGGGCGCCTTGCGGCCTGAAGGCCCAATCGTGATAATCGGGCCTCGGCCAATGACAGAATCGATTGAACCGGAGTGACGGCGTGAACCGACAAGGATGCCGCATCGCATGAGCGGGATAAGCCTTGAGGAGCGCCAGGCCATCATGGCGGAGATCGAGAAGCTTCGCGAAGAGCATCGGGACCTCGACGTCGCGATCTCGGCGCTCGTTGCACTGGAAACGCGCGATCAAATTCAGGTCCAACGCCTCAAGAAGCGCAAATTGATCCTACGCGATCGGCTTGGTTTTCTGGAAGATCAGACAACGCCCGACATCATCGCCTGACCGGAAACGGCTCGCAGGCAGAGCCGGCGATCGGCTGTTCATAAGCGGAACCTTTGCCATGGGGCAGCCATTCGGGTGTGAGCCCGCATGGTCGGCTCGGCGAAGGGGATGCGTTATGGACGGACAATCGATTATCGTGTGGCTGATCATCGGCGCGATCGCGGGCTGGTTGGCGGGGCTGATCGTCCAAGGGACGGGCTTTGGTCTCATCGGCGACATCATCGTCGGCATCATTGGCGCCTTCATCGCGGGCTCCCTGCTTCCCTCGCTCGGCATCCATCTTGGGGCTGGCATCGTTGCCGCCATCATCGACGCGGCGATCGGGGCGATTGTCCTCCTGCTGATCATCAAGCTGGTCAGACGAGCGGTATAGGGCCGGTCGGAACCAGGGTCGGACCGTTTCGACGGCCGATCCCAACGCGGCTTGTACAAAAGCGAGGGGCGTGACCGTGCAGCTTACCGGGCTTCACCATGTGACTGCGGTGACGGCGGACGCGCTCCGCAATCATGCCTTTTACGCGGGCTTGATGGGCATGCGGCTTGTCAAGAAGACGGTCAATCAGGACGATACGTCGGCCTACCATCTGTTTTACGCCGACGGCATCGCCTCTCCGGGTTCCGACCTCACGTTCTTCGAATGGCCGGTCGAGCGGGAGCGGCGGGGCCCACGCTCGGTGACCCGAACGGGTTTACGGGTCCTGAACGAGGAGGCTCTCGCCTGGTGGGCCGCGCACTTCGACCGGCACGGTGTCGCTCACGACGGTGTGAGCCGGCGCGACAACAGGCCCGTCCTCGATTTCCACGACCCGGAAGGGCAACGCCTGTCCCTCCAAGTCAACGACGGGGTGGACGAAGCGAACGTTTGGTCGAACAGTTCGGTGACCACCGCCTATCAAATCCGGGGACTTGGGTCGGTGACGATCAGCGTGCCCGACCGTGCCCCGACGGCGGCGGTCCTGCGCGACCTCCTGGAGATGAAGCTGGCGCGCCATTATGTCGATCCGGTATCGGGCATGGTCGTCGAGGTTTACGAGATGGGGGCGGGCGGGCGCTCCGACCGGGAAGTGCATCTGGTGATCGATAAGGACGGACCGGCCGCCCAGCAAGGCGCGGGTGGCGTTCATCACATCGCCTTTCGTACCCCCGACGTGGAAAGCTATCTCGCCTGGGCCGAGCGCCTGAAGGAGCGGCGGGTCCGTTTCAGCGGACCGGTCGACCGTTTCTATTTCCGAAGCCTCTATTTCCGCGAGCCCGGGGGGATCCTGATCGAGATCGCCACGGACGGGCCAGGCTTTGCCACGGACGAACCAGTTGAGCGTCTGGGAGAGAGCTTGGCCCTCCCCCCGTTCCTGGAGCCGCAGCGGGCGTCCATCGAGCGCAAGTTGAAGCCTCTGGACACGCTGGCTCGATTGAACGACCAGCGGTAGTGCCGGTGGCCCGGACGGACATCGATGGTCGGCGACGCAGTTGGGTGGGTGATCGTGGTGAGCCCGGGTTGAAACTCGTCGAGATCCCCGAAAATCCCATTCCCGCCGGAGCGGTCGTGGAAATGTTGGGCAAGGGGTCACTGGACATCCGCGCGGCGCGTTGGCCAGCCCCCACTGGCAATGGGGCGGAAAACACGGGGCGCGGCACGGTCGTGTTATGTCCGGGACGGGGGGAATATATCGAGAAATACGCCGAGGTGGTCGGCGACCTGTTGGCGCGCGGGTTTTGCGTGGTGGCGTTCGATTGGCGTGGCCAGGGAGGGTCGTCGCGCCTGCTGCGCGATGCCCGCAAGGGACATGTTCGGCGGTTCGGCGACTACCAAGACGATCTTGCAACCGTCACCGCCCGCGTCGTCGAGCCGTACTGCCCGACACCTTGGTTCGCCTTGGGCCATTCGATGGGAGCGGCGATCCTGATCGACCATGCCAGCCGGTCATCCTGCCGGTTCGACCGCATCGTCCTGTCGGCCCCAATGATGGGTTTACACGGCTTGCGCGTCCCCGGAGCGGTGCGGGTCCTCGCCGCGGCGGCGACAAGGCTCGGTTTCGGTTCGGCCTTTGTGCCGCGGGGAGCGCGCCACTCCGTCATGCTCCAGCCGTTCGAGGGGAACCTCCTCACCTCCGACCCCGGCCGCTATGCGACGTTCAGCGCCCTGACGCAGGCCGCTCCCCACCTCACCATCGGCGCGCCGACCTATGGCTGGCTTCACGCTGCCTTCCAACTGATAGGCCGGTTCGAAGACTTCGACTACGCCCGCAAGGTCGCCGCGCCGGTTTTGATCGTGGGATGTGGCGCCGACCGGGTCGTTGAGACTCCCGCCATGGAACGTTTCGTCGTGCGCCTCAAGACGGCGGCGTTGGTTGTAGTTCCTGAAGCGCGGCACGAGATCATGATGGAGCGCGACGCGTTCCGCGATCAGTTCTGGACGGCTTTCGATGCCTTCGTGCCCGGATCGTCTATACCGCTCGCGACCGCGACACCATGACGGACGCCCCTGCCTCCACTATATGGGGATCGACGATGGTGGCGTGGGGACAGCCGGCGCGAGACGGGCGCGGGTTTATGGAGGAACGGCGTGCTCGATAAAACCGTAGATAACCCACGCGACCGCGACGTTGTGCTGGTCGGGGGCACCCAGGACACCACCGTAGCCAGGCGCGACGATCCACGGCAAAGGCCCGCGTCTCGCACGGGCGATGACGATGCGGGAAACCAGGACCAGGGCGGCGAGGCGGCGGAAGAGAAGGACGGCGGGCACCAGGAGCCGGAGGACAAGCGGCCTTTCTGGCGCAAGCACCTGATCGCCATCCTGATCGGACTGGTGGTTCTCGTGGCCGCCATCGTGGCCGGCGTTC
>CALMOK010000259.1:0-4086 GCA_937871825.1 uncultured Alphaproteobacteria bacterium | reverse complement strand
GGTACCTTGAAGCCCGTCATTTCGAGGCGACGGACGATGCCTTCATCGACTCCCGCCCGGTTTCGGTCAGCGCCGAGGTGACAGGCAACCTCGTCGAGGTGCCGGTGACCGACAACCAGCTCATCAAGGCCGGGGACGTGCTGGCCAGGATCGACGAGCGCAATTACACGGCCGCGGTCGAGAACGCTCAAGGGCAGATCGACCAGGCCCAGGCCCAATTCGACAACATCGAGGGACAGATCGGCGCCCAGAAATCGCAGGTGCGCCAAGCCGAGCACCAGGTTGCGGAAGCACAGGCCGCGCTTGACTTTTCAAAGAACGAGAACCAGCGTTACCAGGATCTCGTCAAGGCAGGCGCCGGAACCGTGCAGCGTGCCCAGCAGGCCGCCTCCGACCTGCTGCAAAAGCAGGCCTCGCTCGACGCCGCTCAATCAAACCAGGCCGCCACCGAGAAGCAGATCACCGTGCTGAAGGCTCAGCGCCGGAGCGCGCAGGCGCAGATCGAACAGGCACAGTCCCAGAAAGCCACGGCCGATGCCAACCTGAGCCGGACAGTGATCCACGCAACCGTGGATGGACGGGTGGCGCGCCTTACCGGGGCGGTTGGTTTCACGGCGACCCAAGGACAGGTGCTGATGGTGGTGGTGCCGCTCGACGTGTGGGTCACGGCGAATTTCAAGGAAACCCAACTGGCCGACATGCGCATCGGGCAGCCGGTCGACCTTGAGGTCGACGCCTATGGCAGAACCTATCCCGGGCGGGTCGACAGCATCCAGTCGGGTAGCGGGACGGCGTTCAGCCTTTTGCCGGCGCAGAACGCGACCGGAAATTACGTCAAGGTCGTCCAGCGTGTTCCCGTGAAGCTGACCTTCAACGATCGGCCGGACGTCCAGCTCGGCCCGGGGCTGTCGGTCGTTCCGAAGGTCCGGGTCCGGTAAGGCCAGGGAACCGGGCGCGACATGGACCACCATCACCACGACCATGCCGATCACGATCACGATCACGCGCATCGCGATCACCATCACCACGGTAGCCATGGGCATTCGCATGCCCCGGCCAATTTCGGACGGGCCTTTGCGATCGGCATCGGGCTGAACACCGCCTTCATGCTGGCGGAGGTCGGCGCGGGGCTTTATGGCAATTCCGTC
Source organism: uncultured Alphaproteobacteria bacterium (assembly GCA_937871825.1). Lineage (GTDB taxonomy): Bacteria > Pseudomonadota > Alphaproteobacteria > Rhizobiales > Beijerinckiaceae > Lichenihabitans. The sequence continues at coordinate 2,938 of CALMOK010000259.1, read as the reverse complement.
GCGCTGCTGGCGGACGCCGGGCATAACGCGAGCGATGTGCTGGGCCTTCTGGTCGCCTGGATCGCGCACTGGCTGACGCGGCGGACCCCGACGGGACGCTTCACCTACGGGTTGCGCGGAACATCCATCCTGGCCGCCTTGTTCAACGCGCTTTTCCTGCTTTTCGTCGTTGGCGCCCTCAGCCTTGAAGCCGTTCAGCGCCTTATCGGGCCCGAACCTGTCGCGGGCGGAACCGTGATGCTGGTCGCCACCATCGGCATCGTGGTCAACGGCCTCACGGCGATGCTGTTCGCATCCGGGCGACACCATGACCTCAACCTGAAGGGCGCCTACCTGCACATGCTGTCCGACGCCCTGGTGTCGGCCGGCGTGGTGGTCGGCGGCGGCCTTATCGTGTTGACCGGGTGGCTCTGGCTCGATCCGATGGTCAGCCTGCTGGTCAATGCCGTCATCGTCGTCGGTACCTGGGGCCTCCTGCGCGACAGCATCGGCATGGCCCTGCAGGCCGTTCCGGCGTCCATCAAGCCCGAGGCGGTGCGGTCGTTCCTGCTTGGGCAGAGCGGCGTCACGGGCCTGCACGATCTGCATATCTGGCCGATCAGCACGACCGAGGTCGCCCTGACGGCCCACCTCGTCGTTGGGGCGCCGGCCGCGAGCGACGCGTTTCTCGGCACGGTCTCGAGGGCGCTGCGAGACCGGTTCGGCATCGCGCACGCAACGTTGCAGATTGAAACCTGCCCCGCGGCCTGCCTGCTCGCCGCGGACGATCACGCCTGCTCGGTCCTCGGCGACGCCTGATGGTGGCCTCGCTCAACGCCCTCCATCGCTTTCCTGTCAAGGGTTTGTCGCCGGAACCTGTCGATGAGGCTTTGCTGGAAGCCGGTGCTTACTTTCCCGATGACCGGATCTACGCCGTCGAGAATGGGTCGTCGGGCTACGATCCGGCGGCACCCCGCCACCTGCCGAAAACCAAATTCCTGACCCTCATGCGCCAGGAGGGCCTAGCCCGATTGAGGACGCGTTTCAACACGCAGACTGGCAGGCTCGCGATCCACCTCGATGATCGCGCGATGTGTGAGGCCGACCTCGCAACCGCGCGGGGGCGCGCCGAGGTCGAGGCTATTCTGGCCGACTTTCTAGGCGGCAGTGCAAGGGGTTCGCTGAAAATCCTCAAGTCGGGCGGGAACCACCGTTTCACGGATTCGCGCGACGGCTTCGTGTCCCTCATCAACCTGGCTAGCGTCGAGTCCGTGGCGACCGCCATCGGCCGTCCCGTCGATCCGCTCCGCTTCCGGGCCAATCTCGCCATCGGAGGGTTGCCGGCCTGGGCCGAGCAGGCCTGGATCGGCCGACACATCGGGATCGGGAGCGCCGTACTGTCCATCACAGTGCCGACCGACCGTTGCGCGGCGACCGAGGTCGACCCTATGAGCGGCAATCGCGACCTCGCGGTCATGAAAACCCTCGTCGGCGCGTTCGGCCACAACCTTTGCGGCGTCTACGCCAGCGTGGTGAAGGGCGGCGTGGTGCGAGCCGGCGACACGATACGGCTCATCGCCGACGGGCCGGCGGGAGGCGACGAAACCCCGCCCAGCTGAGCGCAAGCAGCAACAGCGAGGCCGGCCCATTCCAGGCGGCGAGCGACAAACCCCCGACCAGGAGGGCCGGAGCGTCGCATCGCACCACCTTGACGGTGTCGAGCTGCTTCAGAAAGTCGCTCACGCTGAGCGCCGCGGCGATCGCTCCCGTGCAACCCGACGGTCCGGCCCACAACTTGGCCTCGACCCCCACGTGATAGGCCGCCAGCCCGGCACTCGCCGCGAAGATCACCATCAACCCCACGAAGAAGGCGGCGGACCAGCGGGGAGCCCGCAAGGCGGCGAACACCGCCGCCGCCAACGCCAGCGGCACACCCGCGTAGTAGGGATATCGCTCCACCAGGCAAAGCTCGCAAGGCGCGTAACCGGCCCGCTGGATCGCCCAAACGACGGCGATGACGAGAGCCGACACGATCGCGACCGATAGCCCCGCGCGGGATGCCTGACTAAAGCTCGGCCCGGCGACGAACTTGCTCACGGATCAACCCAGCGGTTGGCCGGTCGTCGAAATCGTTCGTTCGGGTCTGCCATCCAGTTCACGCCTGTTCGCCATCACGGCGGTCCAGCCACACCATCAAAGCGGTTATTGTTTGATCGTTTGGGCTCTGGCGATTTCCGAGCCGGTCCAAACCATGAAGACACGATCGTGGACCGGCAAGTCGCATCCCGGTCCCGGTCTAACCATCCAGGTGCTCACCTTCAGCTCTGCCTTGCGCTCGCCTTATCGGCTCGCTACCACGGATCATATCGGCGCGGGTGGCCTCAAAAGGTCGCCGTCCCGTCGGCCGGTCGGATCCCACCCGCGCTGCTCCAGCCTGATAGTCGGTCGTGCGTCAATTCATCCTCCTGATCCTGTTGCTGACCGCGCTCGTGGGCACCGCATGTTTAGCGACGAACCCGGCGGACGCCATAGAGTCCGTTCGGGTCCCGGTGGACGCCCGTGCGATTGACCTCACGCGCTCGGTCGAGCGCTACAACGGCCAGGGCGACCGCATCCAGGTATCGACCGCGCCCGGCGCCGACGGCATCGTTCGCCGCATCGAGGTTGGCGCCAAGCAGAGCGGCACCCAGCCAAACTGGATTGTTTTCGCGCTGACCAATGACTCGGACGAGCAGCTTGAGCGGTTGTTCGGGCGTGATCTGGCCCGACCTCGGCACCATCCGCATCTCGGCCATCACGGCGAGCCAGGGTTTCGCGCCGGAAAGCGAGGAGAGCGCCGATGCCGACGTGTTCCGCCTCACGCTCGACCCCGGGGCGACGGTCACCTATGTTGCCGAACTGCGCTCGCCGACCCTGCCGCAGATCACCCTTTGGGAACCGGACGCCTACAAGGACAAAC
>CALMOK010000258.1 GCA_937871825.1 uncultured Alphaproteobacteria bacterium | reverse complement strand
CCCTGGATCTTGTGCGGGCCAGGCTGCCCGCCCGACACGACGGGCGAGTCTTCCGGCTCGACGGCGACGACCCTGACCCCCGGCTTGCGCGCTTTCAGCACCTCGCCCACCCCGGTGATGGTGCCGCCGGTGCCGACGCCCGCCACGAACACGTCCACGGCGCCGCCCGTGTCGGTCCAGATTTCCTCGGCGGTCGTGCGTCGGTGGATCTCGGGGTTGGCGGCGTTCTCGAACTGCTGCGGAACCACCGCGTCGGGCGTCGCGTCCAGGATTTCCCGCGAGCGGGCGATGGCACCCTTCATGCCTTGCGCGGCGGGAGTCAGCACAAGTTCGGCTCCCAACAGGGCCAGCATCTTGCGACGCTCGATCGACATGGATTCCGGCATGACCAGAATGAGCCGGTAGCCGCGGGCCGCCGCCACGAACGCGAGGGCAATCCCGGTGTTGCCGGAGGTCGGCTCGACCAGCACGGATTTGCCCGGCGTGATGGTGCCAGCCGCTTCCAGGGCGTCGATCATGGCGACGCCGATCCGATCCTTGACGCTCGATATCGGGTTGAAAAATTCGAGCTTGGCGAGGATTTCGGCCTCGCAGCCTTTTTCGCGGGCGAGGCGCTCAAGGCGAACGAGCGGCGTATTGCCGATGGTTTCGGTGATTGAGCCGTAGATGCGGCCCCGGCCGACGGTGGCCGGCGTGGCGCGCGGGGCGGAAGCATCGTCGGCGGAGGGGGATTGCGCGAAGGCGGATGACATTGGGGGTTCCTCGCTGGGTATCTGCTCGGTCGGGAGCTTAACGCAGTTCCGAGCGGAACGGTATGGGCCCTGGAAAAGGCCTCCCGCGCCGCTGATCCGAAGTCGTCGCGTGCCGGATCGCGCATGGCCAATTCAGCAAACGTCAAGGATTGTGTCGCAGTTTGGGCAAAAGAGCGGATGGCTGTGCCTTGAACCAATCACTTGTCGTCGACGCTTTCCGGACTGCGCGCTGGGCGGTTATGCTGTCCTTCGTGGCGACGGCGATCCTGGCCGTTGCGTTGGTGGGCGAACGCGTCGAGTTCGACAGGTCCTCGCGGGATGCCGCCGACGTTTCGCGAGCCGCCACAGCGGTCGGCGCCGACATCCTGCTGGCGGATGAGCGGTTGACCATGTCGGCCAACATGGCCTCGGCGACCGGCGAAGGCCGCTGGGTCCGGCGCTACCAATCCTTCATCCCCGACATCGACACGGCGATCGCGACGGCGACCGGCATGGCCTCGCCAGCCGCCGCCCAGCGTTTCGATCAGGAAACCCGGGCAGCCAATGACAGTCTGGTGGACATGGAAGCGCAATCTTTCGCGGCGGTCAAAGCTGGCGACCTCGCGCGGGCGCGCGCCATTCTCGACAGCGAAGACTACGCGACCCAGAAAAAGCTGCTCGCCGACGGTAGTGGACGATTTCTCCGTAGTCTTCGGCAGGACACGATGGCGCAGCTCGATGCGGTCCGGTCCAACGCGGGCCTGTTCCTTGTTGCCTTGATCGCGAGCGGGCTGGCCGGCTTCGTCGCGCTGTGGTGGCTGATCAGCCGGATAATCGCGGTCTCCGAGGGGGATCACCGGCGAGCCGAACTGCGTCTCAATTACATGGCGCGCCACGACGAGCTTACGGGCCTGCCGAACCGCCGCAATTTTGTCGAGGAGGTTTTACGACTGCTGGCGCTCCAGCAAGCCGCTGGAACCGGGCTGGTGGCCGTCGCCATGGTGGACGTCGACAATTTCAAAGACATCAACGACACGCTGGGGCACCAATACGGCGACGCCCTGATCCGGCTTTTGCCGGATCGTCTGCGTGGCTGTCTTCCCGCCGCCGGCGTCCTGGCGCGGTTCGGCGGCGACGAGTTCACGATGGCCGTCACGGTCGCCGACGAGGCCGAGGCACGCGCGCAATTCGCGGCCGTCAGCCAGCTTTTCGCCGAGCCGTTCGACGTGGACGGCCACATGCTCGCCATCACGGTCAGCGTGGGGGTCGCCCTGTCGCCGTTTCACGCCAGCACGCCCGACGATCTGCTTCGCCTCGCCGATATCGCCCTCTACGAGGCGAAAACCGAAGGGCGGAACCGGGCGCACATTTTTGCGCCTGTTCTCGACGAGCGCAAGCGCGAACGCAAGGAGCTCGAGGCCGATCTGCGGGTGGCGCTCGGGCAGGACCAACTCGCGCTCTATTATCAACCCCTGATGTCTAACGACGGGTCCCATATCACCGGCCTTGAAGCCCTTGTCCGCTGGCAGCATCCCCATCGCGGCATGGTTTCGCCCAGCCAGTTCATTCCGGTGGCCGAACAATCGGGCTTGATTCTGGCCGTCGGCGAATGGGTGTTGCGACGCGCCTTCGAGGATCTGGCGCGGTGGCCCGGTTTGCCGATCGCCGTCAATCTATCGCCCATGCAGCTTCGCGACCCAAGCTTCCTGGAAACCGTGCGGCGCTTGCTTGTCGCCTCGAAGGCCGACCCCAAGCGCATCGAGCTTGAAGTCACCGAAAGCCTGCTTCTCGAAGACAATGGTCGCGTGCAGAAGCTTCTGGCCGACCTTCGCGCCATGGGGTTCTCGATCGCCCTCGACGACTTTGGCACGGGCTATTCCTCGCTCAATTACCTGCGACGGTTCGACTTCAACAAGATCAAGATTGACCAAAGCTTCACCAAGGGCATTGAG
>CALMOK010000257.1:5608-10048 GCA_937871825.1 uncultured Alphaproteobacteria bacterium | reverse complement strand
GTTTTTGGGGCCATGCGGCGCATCATCGGGCTTTCGTCGCCGGTCGCCACCACCGTGATGGCCCGGTGCCGGTTGTCGCCGAGCGATTCCTCGATGAACTCGCGCACTTCGCGCCCACGCTCGCCCACAAGGGCGATCACGACCGTGTCGAAGCCCGCCGACCCGGCCAGCATCCCCAGAATGGTGGATTTGCCGACGCCCGAGCCCGCGAAGATGCCGATGCGCTGGCCGGCGCAAAGCGGGCAGAAGATGTCGATGACCTTGACGCCCGTCCTGATCGGGCTGGTCACGCGGGCGCGCCGCAGGGCGGCGGGCGGCTCGGCGTCGACCGGAACCGGGACGCTGCCGATCGGCAAGGGTCCGGCATCGTCCACCGGCTCGCCGAGCGCGTTGACGACCCGGCCTTTCCAGCCCGCGTGCGGCGAAACCGTGAAGGCGCCGCCCCGCCGCACCGCGAGGCCGAGTTTCGCGTCGACGCGGCTGCCGAACGGCTTGACGGTGGCCTGGCCGCGGTCGACGCGCACCACTTCGCCGGTCTGGGCGAGGCCGTCGACCGAAAAACTCACCGTTTCGCCGAGTTGGACGAAGGGCGACAGGCCCCCGACCCGGTAGGCGGTCGGGGTGACCTCCGTCACCACGCCCGAGACTTCCGTCAAGGGCGCCGCACGGGTGGTTTCCCGCACGATTCCGGCCAGACGCTGGAGGGCGTTCACCGGGCCAACCGGGCGGGAACGGGCGGAAACGGCGCGACGCGGGGGCGGCGAGCGGCGGTCACGACATGGTTCCCAACGTTTTGACGGCGTTCTGGAGCGATGAGTCGGCGGTCTGGTTCATCTGCGTCATGCTGTCGAGCGAATGCTGGATGGCGATGAGCTTGGAGAGTTCCAGCACCGGATTGACGTTGGAGCCTTCAACAAAGCCCTGCGCCACGCCCGTCGCGGTGAAATCGAGGATCGGGATCGCGGCCTGGTCGGGGATCACGCCGGAATTGGCGGCGCGCGTGAGCTTGGCCGACGGGTCGATGCTGAACAGCCCCAGGGCGCCCACCTGGTGACCGGCCTGCGTCATCATCCCATCGGCCGCGATGGTGGGGGCGCCGGCGTCGGGGTCGAGGATCAAGGTGGAGCCACCCGCGTCGAGCACCGGGTAGTCGTTGATGGTGTGGACCTCGCCGGTCGGCCCGATCTTCAGCCGCCCGTCATGCGTGTAGGCGACCCCCGTCGGGGTCTTGATGCCGAGCCAGGCGTCGCCCTGGACGGCGACGTCGAGCGGGTTGTCGGTCTTGGTGACCTCGCCGGACCGGCGGGAGATGAAGGTTGCGCCCTCGCTGCTGAAAGCGACGGGTTCGGCGCCCGCGTTGGACAGAACCGTTTCAAACGTGACGCCGTCGGCCCGGTAGCCGGCCGTGTTCATGTTGGCGATGTTGCTGGCCACGGTCTGCAGGCGTTTCTCGATCGCGATCTGCCCCGACATGCCGACGTAGAAATTGGACTGCACGCGCCAAACCCTCCAAGGCCGGCCGGACCCGCAGGAAGGGCCGCCGGCTCACGCACCGATCAGGCTGCGCGGCGCGACTTGCCCGAAGCTGGCGTCGTGGCGGGCCGCCTCCCGCCATTCCGCCAAACAGCCCCGCACAAGGCTGCCCTGATGATCTCCCCCCGGCGCGATCGGCGGAGGCCGGTTTGGTCGCAGGGTTCCGCACCCAGGCCGACGCGCAGCAGGATGGAGCATTCGCCTTGAATTTCATCATCGGTCTTGTGGTCTCGATGGGCTGCGTCGTCGGCGGCTTCGTGGCGTCGGGCGGCCACATGGGCGTGATCTGGCAGCCCTACGAGATGATCATCATCCTTGGCGCGGCCCTTGGCACGTTTATCGTCGCCAACCCGCTTCCCACCATCAAGGACACCGGGAAGGGGATCTTCGAAGCCCTCAAGGGCGCCTCCCCCAAGGGGCGCGACTACCTCGACCTCCTCGGGCTGCTTTACACGCTGATGCGCGAGTTGCGCGGCAACGCCCGCAACGAGGTCGAAGGCCACATCGACAACCCGAAGGAATCGGAGCTCTTCAAGAAGTATCCGAAGGTTTTGGCCGACAAGGAGATGACCTCCTTCATCTGCGACTATTGCCGCCTGATCCTGATCGGCAACGCCCGCACCCATGAGATCGAATCGCTCATGGATGAGGAGATCCAGACGATCACGCGGGACAAGCTCAAGCCCTACCACGCCCTCACCGCCGTGGCCGACGGGCTTCCCGCCCTCGGCATCGTGGCGGCCGTGCTGGGCATCACCAAGGCCATGGGTGCGCTCGACCAGTCGCCGGAAGTGCTCGGCGAGCTGATCGGCGCGGCGCTGGTCGGGACCTTCGCCGGCATCCTGATGTCCTACGGCATCGCCGGCCCGCTCGCCCACAGCGTCAAGGTCAGCCGCGAGAAGCGATGCCGCCTGTACGTCATCATCAAGCAATCCCTGCTCGCCTTCATGAACGGCGCCGTGCCGCTGATCGCGCTCGAACACGGCCGAAAGACCATCTCGGCCTACAACCGTCCCTCGATCGACGAGGTTGAGAACGAAACCATGGGCGGGGGTGGCGACGCGCCCGCCCAGAAGGCGGCGTGATCCATGACGGACCAGCAGACATCCAGCGCCAAACCGGCGTCGCGCGGCGGACGGCTCCGGTGGTACGAGAAGGACGCCCGCCCGGCGGCCACCCAGCAGGTGCCACTCACCCAGGCGCTCGCCGGCGTCGCCAAGGCTTGGACGAAGCTGTTCTCCGCCCTGTCGGCGACCCCCGGCGAGATGGCTTTTAAAACCGTCGCCACCATTAAGCTCGACGACCTGATGGCGGCGCGCCAGCCCCACGCCATCCTGGCGACCTTGCATTCGTTCGCCTGGAACGCGACCCTGGGCGTCGAGGTCGAACGGACTTTCCTGGCCACCGTGATGGAAGCCTTGTTCGGCGGGGCCGGCGAGGACGAGCCTTTCGTGGGCGACGGCCCGCTTTCGCCGGTCGAGGCGAGCATCGCCGACGTTGTCGGCCGGCAGGTGGCCGACAGCATGACGGCCGGATTCGCCGACCTGCTGCCCACCACTTTCGTCTACGAGGGGCTTTATCCCAAGCCGGACATGAAGCCGTTGGGCGGCGACGACTCCGTTGTGATGCGGGCCACGTTCTCGCTCGCGACACTCGGGCGCTCGGTCGACGTCCATGTCCTGCTGCCCCGGCCGGCCATCGAGGCCATCACCGCCAAGCTGGCCGACGCGCCTGAGCCGAGCGGGCCTGCGGACCCCGGCTGGACCACCCAGCTCGAGGCCGAACTGAGCCAGGCCACGGTGACGCTGCAAGCCATGGTCGACCTCCAGCCCCTGACGCTCGGGGCCATCGCGGCGCTGCAAGCCGGCCAAACGCTCGCGCTGCCCCCCGATGCCGGAAGCCGGATCAAGCTCCTGTGCGAGAACGGCGAGTTGTTCCGCTGCGAACTCGGTCAGTCGGATGGCTTCTTCACCGTGCGGGTCGAGGCGGCCTCGACCGAGACATCCTCGCGCAAGGCCCATTGACTAAGCAGGACGTGACGCGGGGCCGGTCCGGCGAGAAGGCGACGCAAGCCGTCCATCCTGCCGGCCGAGCAACCGCCACCCACCTCACCAAACAAGGCTGAACGTGAATGTCGGATGAAGGAGCCATGATGGAGACGGCCGGGGACACCCCCAACCTCGATGCCATCCTCAACATCCCGGTTTCGGTTCAAATCGTGCTGGGCGGCGCCACCATGCCGGTCGCGAGCCTCATGAAGCTCGGCCGGGGCGCCGTGATCCCGCTCGACCAACGCGTCGGGCAAGCGGTCGACATCGTGGTCAACGGGCGCGTCATCGCGCGGGGCGAAATGATCGTGCTCGACGACGACAGCTCGCGGCTCGGGGTCACCCTCACGGAAGTGGTCGGACAAGCTTCCCCATCGCCGAAAGGCTGAGCCGGGGTAAGCTCGCACGACACCACCGATGGCCCTGGCGATTCGCGCCGGGCGAATGAACGAGGAGCCAGGCTGCGATGTCGATTGCCGTTTCACCCGCAGCCCTGAGTGACCGCACCATGAGCGGCTCCGAAAAGGTGGCGGCGCTGCTTTTGGCGATGGGCAAGCCCCTGGCCAGCCGCCTGCTGAAACATTTCGATCCGGCCGAACTCAAAACCATCACGCGCTCGGCCGCGGCCCTCGGCGCCGTGCCGATGGAAACGCTTGAAGAACTCGTCGAGGAACTGGCAGGCCAATTCTCCCGCGGGGTGGATCTGCAAGGGACGGCGGCCGAGGTCGAGCACCTCCTCGGTGGCGTGCTGCCGCCCGAGCAGGTGGCCGAAATCATGGCCGACGTCCTCGGCAATTCGAACAGCTCGATCTGGGTCAAGCTGTCCGGCCTGCCCGAGAAGGATCTTGCGGCCTATGTC
>CALMOK010000257.1:0-5598 GCA_937871825.1 uncultured Alphaproteobacteria bacterium | reverse complement strand
GACCTACATCGCCAAGGAACACCCGCAGACCGCGGCGCTCATCCTGTCCCGCTTGACGCCCGAAGCCGCCGCCAAGACCCTGGCGGTGCTCGGGCGCGAGCTTCGGAACGCCCTGACGCGGCGCATGCTCACCCTTCGCACCGTCAGCGAGCCCACCATCCGCATCCTTGAAGCCAAGCTGCGCGACGACCTGCTGCTCAATCCGGCGCGCGAGATCGCCAAGAACACGCAATCGCGCATCGTCGACATCCTCAACCGGATGGCGCCCGAGCAGGCCGAGGACGTGCTGGGCTCGCTCGCCGCCGTGAAGCCGACGGAAGCGGCGGCCCTGCGCTCCAAGATGTTCTCGTTCAAGGATATCGACACCCTGTCGATGAAGGCCCGGAGCATCCTTTTCGACAAGGTGCCGAGCGAGCAGATCGTCCTGGCGCTCAAGGACACCGACACGGTGTTCCGGGACGCGGTGCTGTCGGCGCTGGGCGCGCGCGCCCGTCGCTTGGTGGAAAACGAACTCAGCGGCGGCGTCGGCACCCCCAAGGAGGTCGCGGCCGCCCGGCAGGCGATCTCGGCCATCGTGCTGGACCTGATCGGACGCGGCGAGATCGAGGTGAGCACCGAGGAGCCCGCCGACAGCTGACACCGCGGGCGACATGCCCCCACCCCCTCCCTGATGCGGGGGCGCGCCCCGCGCCCCACCAATCGGACTGCCGGCGTTGAGCGACGAGGATCAGGACGAGAAGACCGAGGAGCCGACCGAGAAGAAGCTGCGCGACGCCGCCGAGAAAGGCGACCTGCCGGTTTCCCGCGAGGCGCCGCTGTTCGCCGGCCTGCTGGCGACCCTGGTGGTCTGCACGCTTGTCCTGCGCGACAGGGCGATCGACCTCGCCGACGTGTTGGCCCGCCTGTTTGACGACCCGGGGCGCTGGGCCCTGCGGAACGGGGCGGACGCGCTTCTCCTGTTTCAGGTCGTGGCCGGGGCGGCCGGCGCGTTCCTGCTCCCCATTTTCATCATCTTCATCGTCGCCGGCCTGGCGATCTCCTTCGCCCAGAACATGCCGAGCGTGGTTCTGACCCGCATCCAGCCGAAACTCTCGAAACTGTCGCCGATGGCGGGGTTCGGGCGCTTGTTCGGGCGTCGCGGCTTCGTTGAATTCGCCAAGGGCAGTGCCAAGCTGGTCATTGTCGGGTTTATCGTGTTCCTGCTGCTGCGATCCGAGAGGGACACCCTCACGGACGCCCTGTTCGCCGAACCGGTCGGTGTGCCGGACCGCATCCTCGGCATCCTCATCCGGCTTCTTTCGGGCGTGGCGACCGCCTTTGTGCTGCTCGCCGCCCTTGACATGGTCTGGACGCGCGTGGGTTGGCGCAAACGCATGCGCATGAGCCGTCACGACCTGAAGGAGGAAATGAAGCAGGCCGAGGGCAGCCCTCTGCTGAAAGCCAAGCGTCGCTCCCTGGCGCTCGACCGCTCACGCCGGAGGATGATCGCCGACGTGCCCCGCGCCACGGTGGTGATCGCCAACCCCACGCATTACGCCATCGCGCTGCGCTACATCCGCCATGAAGGCGGAGCCCCGACCGTGATCGCCAAGGGCCAGGACCTGCTTGCCCTCAAGATCCGGGAGATCGCCGCTGAAAACCGGATCGAGATTATCGAAAACAAGCTCCTGGCAAGGTCGATGTACGATCATGTTGAAGTGTCGCAAGCGATCCCGGCACAATTCTATAAAGCGGTCGCGGAAGTCATCCATTTCGTGAATTCACGGAACAAACCACCGATTACCCAGAAAGTAGGGTGACGCGTTGATCCATACTGCCGATCCGAGCCGTCAGCGTTATGCTGACATCCTCACGTCCAATCTCCACGACTTCGTCCGGGAAGTCCGAACGATCGATCTCGTCGATCTTGTCGGGTTCATCCGGTTCCAAAGCTTCGGGGCTATCGAGGATCTTCTTCAATCATCGACGGAGCTCCTGTTCAAGGAAGGGACCTTGACCTTCGCGTGGAGGGCCGGGGTCGACATGGACTGGGGAGACATTCCGACCGTCACGCTCGGCATGGAGTTCCGCAACATCGCCGTTTCGGTGTTCTTCGATTTGTCGCTGCGGGCCTTCGAACAGTCGGTCGACATCGCCGGTATCCTGTTCGACAAGCCGTTCGACGATTTTCCAACAAGGGCGCTCCGCCTCACCGAGGCGCTCGCCGATGCCCGCCTTCCCACCAGGGTCAGCCTTGGTTCATCGGCGCTTCGCCTGCCACCGGGAGCAGAATATTGAGGAGCTGGCGGCAGTCGGCACCGCGTTCCGGGTCCGACGTCTCGGGTGATCGGCAAGCCGGAACTCGGCCCACGCCCACCGATACCGTCATGGAGGCTCGAAAAGTGTCGGTGGACGAGGACACGCCCAACGGACAGCATTTCACCTATGTGGTCGTTCTGCCTTCGGCCCAGACGACACCAGCCGAGCGACGGGCCACCGCGCGGCTGCGAACGCGGCTGCGATCCGCCAAGGTCGCCGACCGGCAGGGCCGGTTCGTGACTGAATGTTTGATGCATGACCTGTCGCCCAACGGCAGCCGGTTGCGCCATCCGGCGCACGTCACGCTGCCTGCCAGCTTCCAACTCTACGACGACCAGAGCGGAACCTTGTATCAAGCGACCGTCTTATGGCGACGTGGGCAAGAAACGGGCGTTCGTTTCGACCGGGGCGCCACCACGGCGCGCGGCCATGCCACCGCGTCAGGCTTACGACGACGTTTCTACGCCATCCCAGGCTGACGTTCACGACTGCCCTTGAGGCGTTCGGGGCTTGATGCCCTCCCTCGATCGGACATCGGGTCAATGCGGCAGTCCTGATCTCAGGCTGGGGAACCGTTCAGCTCGCCTTGGGAACGAGATGTGGAACAGGCCGACCCTGACCCACCATCACGTCCGAAAATCCGATCGTTCCCAGCACCTTCATCGAAAAGTCAGGTGCGAGTTCGTTGTGCGTCAGGACCAGAAACTCGTTTCCGAGACGGTTCAGCAAGGATCGGAGATGGCGGCGCAGGTCGGCTGAAATCAGGACGGCAGCCCTCCCGCTTCCCTCGTCGAGGCCGCCAGCCAGCCGTTTCATCGTCATCAGCAACCGGTCGCAGCCTGCCGGATCGAGCACGAGGTTGGTGCCGAGGGGCGTGGCGTGGATGAGACCGCGCATGGCCTCGTCAAGGGCACCCTCCACCAGCATCACGTTCAGAACCTTGCCGTGCCCCGCCACGCTATAGCAGATCTGGCGACGCAATCCGACCCGGACCTGCTCGGCGACGATGGCGGTGTTCTGCTCGCGCCCCGCCCACTCGGCGACGGATTCCAACACGCCGCGCATATTGGTGATGGAGACCTGCTCGTCGAGCAAACGGCGCAGCACTTCCGCCAACCGGGGCAAGGGCGCGGCCTTTGTCGCCTCGCGAACCAGATCGGCGTAATGCGCGTCCATCTTGGTCAGGAGCGATTGCGTTTCCTGGATGCCCACGAACTGCCCGGCGAGGCGCAGCAGGGTGCTCCTGAGCTGTGCCACGATATCGAAAAAAGTCTCACCCGTTCCCTGTCCCGACGGGACGCCGTTGACGTCGAGCTGCCATCCGTCGGAGGCCAAGGTCGTCGAGGTCGCCGAGCGCAGTCGCGGAACGACGATCCCCAATTCCGCGCTTAATTCGTCCCGCAACTCCTCCAGGCGGACTTCGATGGCATCCTTGTCGTCGAACATCGCGCCTAGGTGGAGCTGCAGGACGGCCGCCTCGGCCGCACCCTGCTTTTCCAATTTGGCGGCTGCGAACTTCTTCTGTCGTTCGCGTCCGGCCTGGGTCATGAGGGCCCAACCAGCACCGCCGAGCAAAACCGCGAGCGTGAGGAAGACCGACGACGGAAAACCTGGCACGAAGGCCAGACACGCCATCACAACGGCGGCGATCTGCAGCGACCTCGGATCCGACGTGAGCTGGGACGAGATGTCACGCGCGAGGCTGCTGCTGCCTTCCGAAGTCACGCGCGTGACGATGACGCCCGCCGTCAAGGAAATCAGCAAAGCCGGAATCTGAGCGATCAGTCCGTCACCGACCGCCAACAGCGAATAGGTGCGAACGGCCTCCTCGAACGACAGGCCGCGCTGCAGGCAGCCGATGGTCATCCCGCCAATGAGGTTGACCATGATGATCACGAGACTGGCGATCGCGTCGCCTTTCACGAATTTCATGGCGCCGTCCATGGCACCGTAAAGCTGGCTTTCCTTTTCCAGAAGCCGACGCCGCTGGCGGGCTTCCTTCTGGTCGACGTCGCCGTTCTTGAGGTCGGTGTCGATGCTGATCTGCTTTCCCGGAAGCGCGTCCAGGGTGAACCGGGCCGCGACCTCGGCCACGCGCTCGCTTCCCTTGGTGATCACCACGAACTGAACGATGGTGATGATGAGGTAGACGACCAGTCCCACCACCACGTTGCCGGCGATCACGAACTCACCGAAGGTCCGGATGATCTCGCCCGCGTCGCCCTGGACCAGCACCATGCGGCTCGTCGTGATGGACAGCGACAGACGGAAAGCCGTCGTGATCAGGATCACGCTCGGCAAGGTCGCGAACTCGACCGGCGAACTGATATGGACCGCCACCATCATCACCATCAGGGACAACCCGATGTTGACCGCGATCAGCACGTCGGCGAAGGCCGTCGGCAGAGGCAGGATCATCATGGCCATCGTCATGATGAGGAGGAGGACGAGGCCGAATTCCTGCTTGGCGGCGATCGCTTCGAGGATGCGCTGGACGGGCTGCTTGGCAGCCATCAGAAACGAACCGCCTGGAGTTGGTCACCGCGCTTGATCAGCACCCGGTCGGCGCTGATCCCGCTGATGGTCCATCCGCTCGAAAGCACGGTGCCGACGAAGAGCTTTTCCCCGTCCCCGTCGATCACGTAGGGATGGCGGCCCGGCCACACCGCCTGCAGGGCGAGTGGGGGGGCCTCGACGGCGAAGCGAACCTGGTCAACCAGCACGAGGCGCCCGCCCGCCACACCGTCGAACCACCGGCTGACATCGCGCCAAGCCGCCTCGCGTTGCGGCGACACTTGCCCCTTGGCCTCGAGCGATCCGTCCGGCTGGGTCACCAGAGCGACGGCATCAAGCCCGGAAGCAACGAGACGCTGACGCAACAACGTCGCGAGTTGGGCAGGCGTGTTCGCAACAGGGGCGACCACCGTCGCCTGCGGTTTGGGTGAGACACCTGGAACGGCACCGGTGACATCGGTCGAAATCGCGGCAGACGCCGATGTCATCAATGCGGCCGGTAGGGGATTGTGAGAAGGCCGGCCGCCAGCGGCGGGAACGCTCTCCAGGCCCGGCATGAGTGTGACAAAGGCAATGGCCAAAACAGCGGCAAGGGCCACGCGACGAGCCAGCGTCCGCGACATTCGCTTGCTCGCCGGCTTCGTGACCATCGAAGGTTTCAGACCCACGACACGAAAAGCGATGCCCCCGCAGGCGAATGAAACCTCCCCGCTACAGGATCGGCTTTGCCCGGGATGGAGCATGACATCGCCAGGCAGGGAAACGCCAGCTTCCTCAGCTTGGAGC
>CALMOK010000256.1:6033-14112 GCA_937871825.1 uncultured Alphaproteobacteria bacterium | reverse complement strand
CCCCGGTTCGAAGACCGAGCGTTTGGACCACTCCGGATGAGCCGACCAGTCCTCGGCAAAATGCTCGAGGAGCACACCAGCCTTCTCGTTGAAGAGCCGCTGCTTGAACACCGACACAAGCTTTTGGGCCCGTTCGAGATAACCGCACCCGGGAGCAACATCATCCAGGGCCAGGTAGGCCTCGAGAAGATGCATCAGCGGGTTCTGTTTCTTGCTTCGCTCCAAAACAGGGTGCCGATCAAACAAACCCCCATGCCGCGGGTCATGCAGATGTTGATCCATGAAGGCGATCACGTCGTCGGCGAGCGTCAAAAGAGCCGGGTCGCCGTTGAGCCTGTAGGTCCAGGCCAGGGCGAACAGGATAAAGGCATGCGAATAAGCGTCGCGCGTTTTCGAGACGACCGTCCCGCCGCTGTCGACCGAGAAGGCGAAACTGGCTTGATGGTTCGAGCGGATGCAGAAGTCCCGGATCAGGGAAGCCATCGCGATCTCCGCCAAGGCGCCCCCCTCGGGAACCCAGCCGAGATGCGCGGCATGCGCGTGAACGTAGATCTGCCGTGCCTGAACCATGGCACGATGCGGAACCTCGACAGGCTTTCCGCTCAGGCTGAGTCGTTCCTGGAAACGTCCATGTCGCGGATCGAATCCCGCATGGGACCAAAGCGGAAGGGCACGTTCGACGATCCAGTCCTTCAAGCCCCTCATCGGTTTCCCCGCTCGCCCACCGCAAAGACCGAGGCTGTCGACTTTTGGAGAAAGAAGCGGACTGCTGCCGCCAGATCGCAGTCGTTGGCACTGACCAGGACGCTTTCGATCTGCACCCGTGCCGCGGCTTGCATGTCGCTCACCTTGTCGCCGAACATGACGCTTCGCGTCCGGTCGGTCGGCCAATCCCGCATGGCTTTGACGAGCATGCCGGGATTGGGCTTCCTATCTTCGTGGTCCGATGCATACTCCCGTACGGTGCCGGCGGGATGAAAGGGACAGTAATAGAAGGCATCGACATGGGCGCCATGGACCAGGAGCTGTTCCTGGATGGCGTCGTTGAAACGCTCCACGTCGGCCGTCGAGTAAAACCCCCGGGCGACGCCAGACTGATTGGTCACGACCAGAACCAGAAAGCCAGCCTCGTTCAGGATCCTGATGCCCTCGATCGCCGTGGGGGTGAACACCAGTGTTTCCGGACGGAAACTGTATCCGTGATCGACATTGATGACACCGTCACGATCCAAAAAGGCTGCGGGACGAGGCAATTGGGTCCGTTTAAGCAAGAAAGATCCGGCCTTTCGTCGATGTTGTTTGTCCTGAGCGAAAAGGCGCGCCTGCCGCGACAGGCGTGCATCCTGACGCGGCCGTTCCCGGCCAGTCCTTGGCGGCACGATTACGATCATTATCCCTCGATTGCGGCGATTACCAGCTTATGCTGCGCCACCGATCGAAGGCGCCGCCTGGGCGAACGTTCGCCGCGAAACGTTTGCCTCCGGTTTGTGCTCCACCAACTCATCACCGGCCGAGCAAAGGGCGGATACCATCGAGCCGACAAAGTTGAAGACAACTCCGCATCCGGCTGCCATGCGCAGCGTTGCCGCGCACCCGAGCTTGCGGCCGCGGCATTGACAACGACCCCGTCACCCCATCCTCTCCAGCACAAGGATCTGACACGCCATCCACCGGCGGGCGCCACGGATCCTTGGTGAAACAGGCGAGCATAACTGCCCCTTGGACGCTCGGGTCCCGTCAAGGCACCACGCTCATCTCGATATGTCGGGGTGAAAAGAAACGAGCGACCCGGAGACATTGGCCAGCCCGTGCCATGCGAATGGGCTGCGGAGCTGTGGCCGTCGACCCTGAAAGTCGGAACCTTCAAGGACAACAATGAACCGCAACATGCTTTTCCTCATCGTCGGCGCACTCGTCGTGGCCGTCGCCGTGCTCGGTTACCAGACCTATCAGGATAAGAAGCAGCCCGATGGGCTTCAGATCAATGTCGGCAAGCAGGGGCTTGAGATCAAAGGCAACTGAGGTCGGTCTTCGCCACCCGTAAGCCGGGCGATCGCCGACAGGGCCCGGGTGGCGGCGCCCATCAAGGCCCGAGCCCTGAAACCGGAGGACGCCGGCAGCGCCCACCCGGCAGGCTCAATCGTGACGCATCCTGGTGGCGGTGTTGTTTCCGTTGATCATTGAAGCCCGCGGCGGCGAAGCCCCTCGACGAAAACCGGTCGACAGCCGGCGGTCAGCTTGGAAACATTGAGCTTCATGCAAGCCAGCAAGGCGTCCTCGTCGGGATAGCTCGCGGCGCAAAGGCCCATGGCGTCGCTCTCGCAAGCGGCTCGCTCGTTGGCGGTGATCTGGTATCTTCCGTCGGCGCTGGCGGACGCGGCCCAGCAGGTTGCAGCCATTCCCAGGCTTATCGCGATCATGATCTTCATGGTGGTCAGGCTCCCTGCCGAAGGCCGCCGTCGTGACGATGTACCTGCCCGTGGCGGTCCGAGCAGGCATCCTAACCGGTCCGATCGCCCGTATCGCCTTTGGGAAGGGGCGGATCCCTTATCATCCCTAATCGCTCGCAAGGAATGGCTGGCGGACATACGCCAGCCATCCTCGATCGATCAGACGGTGGCGCGACGCGCCGTCGTGGTGGCGAGCAGGCGGCGCTGAACGGCGGCCGATCCGCCGAAGGCCGCCGCGATGGCGCCGAGCAGGAGCGTGCCAAAGGCCAGGAACGAGCCGGTCGAGGCGGCGCTGGCGCTGGCGTCGGCCGCGGTTTTGGCCTTCTGGATCGCCTGATCCTTGGCGGCCGTCAGCTTGACCTGCGTGTCGTCGAACTTCTTCGTGGCCTCGGCCTGGCTGACGTGCATCTGCGCCGTCATGATGGCGATGATGCGCGCCTTGGCGGCGGGAGCATCGGCACCACCCATCGTATAGGTGGCGAGGTCCGACGCGATGGCCTTCTGGGCGTCCTGCGCGTTCATGGTCGCCGGGTCGGGGTTCGTGGGCGCAAGATAGGACTGGACCTGCTGCTGGATGACGTCCGGCGACAATCCAGCGGCCTGTGCCACGGAAGGCGCCGCGCTCTTCACGCTGTCGCCGGCCGCCGACAAGGTCGACCCCGTGACGGAAAGGGCGCCACCAAGGAGGCCGCCGACCGCGCTGGACAGCAGGTAGATCGTGAGCAGCATCGAGATGCCCCAGGTCACGAAGCCATGCAGCATGCCGTCGAAGCGGAGTGAAACGCCGGCGAGCCAAGCCGAAACATAGCCGCCCGCCGCGAGCGCGATCAGGTTGCTGATCAGCCACCAGAGCCCGGCGCCAATGCCGAAGCTGCCGGCATCGGGCGTGCCGCTGACGGTGGTGTGGACCATGCCGAGGCCGACACCGGCCCCAAGAAGGCTCAACAGGATCTGGACCGACACGGCGACGATCACGCCGGCGAAGATGGCCTGCCAAGAGATGCGCCGATGGACGTGGGCCCCGTCGACGCCGGGCAGGAGTTCGGTCGCCGTCGTCGTCGTGACCCGGCCGGGGTTGGGGTTCAGGGTTGTGGAAGACATGAGTTCGCTTTCGAAGGAGAAGATCTGACGAGCGCAAAGCGGCGGGACGATCGGTCCCGCCGCGTCAGGCTGTTGGGGAAATTGAGGCTACCAGCCGGCCTTGACGGCGCTGGTCGCCTTGTTGAGGTGCACGTGCTGATCGACATGGTCGACCCAGGCCAGTGGGACGTAATGGTGCTGGCCATCGGGCGAAGTCGACTTGGCCAGCTTGATCCGGTCCGGCCCGTCCATGTGGTCGACGGTCCCGACCTTGGTGCCGTCGGACGCGATCACGTTCATGTGCGCCACGATCATCGCGGCATCCGACTTGGCGACGAACTTGCGCACGCTTCCGGCGTCCGCGGTGCGGGCGTCGTCGATCTCCACCTTGGTGCTTCGCACCGTGTCGGTGACGACCTCGGTGCGATCGGTCACGTCCTTCCGGACGCCGATCTCCTCCACCACGCGAATTGTCTTGGCCACCACGGCCTCCTCATCGATCTCTTGCATCTCGATGGTGCGATCCTTGAAGGCGTCGACGCCGAGGTCGGCGGCCGCGAGTGGCCGATCGACCGGACGACGGTCGACCGTGACCGTTTCACCGTGGAGACTCACGGATTCGGTGACCGGCGTCTCGACCACATAGCTGTGGATGCGCACCCTGCCCCGGTTCACGGCACGCTTGCCGACGTTCAACCTTTCCTCGACGACCTGGATGACATCGTCACGACCCGTCGTCGTCGATCTGCCGACCGCCGCGGCGGAAGCAGCGGAGGCGACAACAGGCCCAGCGTCGATCGAGCGTGCGACCGTTTCGGTCCGGGTCTCGACGGCCGGCGTCACCGATCGCATCGGGCCGGCGCCTTCGTTGGCGACCCCGCCGCCCGTGACGGCCGACGAGCCCGTCCAGCCCTCGCCGCGCCACGCGGTTTCGCGCTCGTTCAAGTCGACGGAGCCGTGCTGCTCCAGGATGCCCACCGCATCGTCGACATGGGCGTCGTCGACGTGGGCGGTGAGCATGATGCCGCCCCGGCGCAGGCCCTCGGCATAGGTCAAATGGTCGTCTGTCCCGCCGAACATGTCCTCGAGCGAGGCCCAAAAGCCCTTGGCGTGAGGCTCGGCGGTCTCGGCATAACCCGTTGCGGCGGTCTCGGGCGAAATCGACACGTCGGCATTGGGGATGCCGGCCTGTCGCAGCATGAGAGCGGCGTTGTTGGCGTATTCGCGGCTGTCGTAGAATGCCGTGATGGTTTGCTTGGCCATGATGATTCCTTGAAAGGGTCGGGCGAAGGACCCGGCCACCCGTGCAAACGGGCGGCGCGGCCGCCGTTCGTTGAACGACGCCGATCCTTCGGCCCTGATGAGTTGTGCGGTGTTGAGAAGACGACCGGAGGATGGGTGCAACGCTCCCACGCCTCCGATCGGACGCGGGCACGCATCGAAACACCACGTTCACTCCGCGCAAGCGGGGCTGGACTGCTTCCGGTCGAACGCTTCGAGCGTCAGGCCGGTCCTCCCAAAGAGGTCTTCGCGATCATGGGACCAAGGCGGACCGCCCTGGTGGAAAAACCTGATATGAACCGCGCCTCTCGTTGCCGAGCGACGCGTCTCGTCTTTGCCGGCCTAACCGGGATCGGCACCTGCTGTCAGTTCCTCGATCTGGGCGACCAGTTTCGCGAAATCGATCGGCTTCGAATGATAATCGGAGCAACCGGCCGCCGTGGCCTTTTCCTTGTCGCCCGACATGGCGTGCGCGGTCAACGCGATGATCGGAACTGCACCTGCCCTCGGGTCGGCCCGCAGCATGGAAGCGACCGTCCACCCGTCAAGAACCGGGAGGTTCATGTCGAGCAGGATGATGTCCGGAGCGATGGCCACGCCCTCGTCGAACCCGGCTTGCCCATCGGTCGCCACCACAACCTCGTAACCCCGCCGTCGCAGACGGCGGGACAGGAAGTCCCAAATCTCCTCATGATCCTCAACGAGTAGGACCTTCATCGACGGCGACCTCGCTCCACCGACGAGACCGGCCTACTTCTCGACGGCATCACGGACCCCGTCCTTGGCGCTGCCCGCCGCGGTCTGGATCCTGCCGGCGAGCTTCTCGGCCTTGCCCTCGGCTTCGGTCCTGGCATCGCCCGTGACCTTGCCCATGGCCTCCTTGATGGCACCCTTGGCCTGCTTGGCCACGCCTTCGATCCGGTCCTTGTCCACCATGCCGCTCCTCAGCCGTTCGCCCGGCGTTCCCTCAGCATTGACTTAGGACGGGATCGCCAAACTTGCACACTCGATCGATCGGCAGACTAGTGCGCGACTACCACTCCTTCTGATCGATCTGGCGGGTCACGCTTTCACGGGAACCCTTGTGCGTTCGGCTCCCGTGACACCCCGTTCGCGAGCCCAGATGATGAGCTTGGCGCGACTGCGAACCTTTGTTTTGCGGAAAAGTGACGCCACGTGGTTGCGGACGGTGTTCGGCGAGATCGAGAGCGCCGCCGCGATGGCGGCGTCGTCGAGCCCCTGACAGACCAGAGCCAGGATCTCGCGCGCCCTTGGCGGCAACTCGCCCAGCGCTGCCCCGACCTCCGGTCCGGTTTCCTCGCCCCGCTTGCGGGCGAGCTTCTCCAGGACGGCGTCGGCGAACCACGTCGTGTCGCGCATCACCTCCTCGATGGCGGTGGCGACCTCGACATGCGTGCGGTTGTGATGGGACACGTTCTGCGCCGCCACCAGCATGCAGTTCTGCTTCTGAACGGTGACCGCCTCGACCGAAACCAGGCAGGCGAGGTGGTCGCCCGTCTTGACCCGTAGGCTGAGATCCAGGTTGCGGGCGCGGCCTTCCTTCTTCAGGAGCCGCTCGATCTCGCCGGCGGCCTTCGGGTCGGTCCAGAGCGCCAGGCCGCCAGCGCCGTCGATCACGTCCTCGGCCGCATAGCCGGTTTCCTCGACAAAGGCGTGGTTGACCAGAAGGATCCGGCCGCCGTCCCGCACGGCCAGGAACGTCGGCACGGGAGCGAGCTTGAACGCGATCTCGAAACGCTCCTCGCTTTCCTTCAGGGCCTTCTCGGCTTGGCGGCGGTCGTCGAGATCCGCGAAGGTGAACAGCATGCAGCGCAGGTCGCCCACCTCGATGGGCTGGCCGGCCACCACCACGCATTTCTCGCCGCCATCGGGAAGCTGGAGCATGGCTTCCATCTGGGGAATGGTCCGGCCTTCCTGGAGGCGTTCGATCGCGAGTTCCCGTCGCGCCGCGCCCTCGAGGATGTCGACCTCGTAGATGGTTTTCCCGACGACGGCCTGCTCGTCGTACCCCGTCATGTCGAGGAATCCCCGGTTGACCCGGGCGACCCGCAGTTCATCCAGGCGAAGGATCAGGGCCGGCGCCGGGTTGGCATGGAAGGCGCGCTCGAAGCGGTCTTCGGCCTGGTAGCGTTCGGTTTCGTCGTCGAGGATCAGGACGAGGCAGTCCGGCAGGCCGTCGTCGTTGAGCAGCACCAAGCTGCGGATGCGATGGACCCACTTGGTCTCCTTGTCGCCCGCCGGCACCACCTCGACGATGACCTCGTCGAAGGCTTCGCCGGCCAGCACCCGCTCCATCGGATAAGTCCCTTCGGCGAGGCGGTGACGGTTGCGGTAGCAAAGCTCGAACCGCCTGCGGTACTCGGCGACGTCTCCGCCCAGGTCCTCGACCGTCGACACGCCGTGCATCTTCAGCGCGGCGACATTCGCCCAGAGAATGGTCTGATCGGTGCCGATCAGGATCACGCCGTCGCTGACGCCCGCCACGATCTGCCGAAGGTGGCGCATGCCGACGTGACGATGGGGAACGTTCTCGGACATGGCTTCGCGTTCGATCCCCTTGCGTCGGCACGCCGTCGGCGGCTTGAACGACCCTGCCAAGTCATCCTATGTCAGTGGAAGCCTCGTGCGAAGCGCTCGCTCAATCGCGCGGGGGAGCAAACTCGGTCAGGACCCCGGTGAGTTCACCCAGGCTGGCGGTCTTGCTCACGATGCGGTCGGCCCCGGCCAATCGCGCCCGGTCCCTGGCGGTGATGTCCTTGGCGCTGAACACGATGACCGGGATATCGGCGCATCCCGGCTTTTCCCGCAGGTCGTGCAGGAATCGAAACCCGTCCATCGCCGGCATGTTGAGATCGAGCAGGATGGCCCGGGGCGGCCCGTGCATGACCTTGTCCAGCGCTTCCCTTCCGTTTTCCGCCTCGATCACGCTCCATCCGTGGCGTTCGAGCACGGTGCGCAGCCTTTCGCGGACGTCGTCGTCGTCGTCGACCACCAGCACATCGCCCTCGGCGTCGCGGAAGCGTTCCATCACGGTCTTGAGCCTGTCCCATTGCACCGGCTTGTCGACGTGGTCGGCTGCCCCCAAGGCGGCGCTGAGGCTTTTGTCGTTCGTGAAAGTGACCATGACAACGGGGATCTTGGCCAGTTCGGGATCGGCCTTCAACTCCGTCAGCACGGCCCACCCGTCGACGTGGGGCATCATGACGTCCAGCGTGATGGCGCGCGGTTTCACCTTCCGGGCGATATC
>CALMOK010000256.1:0-6023 GCA_937871825.1 uncultured Alphaproteobacteria bacterium | reverse complement strand
GGCGATATCCAGTCCGCTCGGGCCGTTGGACGCGGTGCGGACGTCGAAGTTCTGCCGCTCGAGGAACCGCACCATCAGGTCACGCTGGGCGGGATCGTCGTCGATCACCAGGACGGTCTGACGCTGCTCCTCGCCTTCGACCGCGATCGACGGCTCGTCGCGTTCCTGGTCCTCTTCCGGGTGTCGCTCCGGCATGATGGCCGGCAGCGTGAGAGTGAAGGTCGTCCCTTTGCCGTGCTCGCTCGACACCGCGATGTCGCCGCCGAGCAGGCGGCTGAAGGCGCGCGTGATGGCGAGCCCCAGGCCGGTGCCGCCGAACTTGCGCGTGGTCGTTTCATCGGCTTGGGAAAAGCGCTGGAACAGGCGCGAAACCTGCTCGTCCGTCATGCCGATGCCGCTGTCGGCCACGGCGAACACCAGCTTGGCCTGATCGTCCTCGCCTTCCCGGCGAGCCGTCAAGCTGATCCGCCCATCCTGCGTGAATTTCGAAGCGTTGCTCAGCAGGTTGAAAAGGCACTGTCGCAGCTTCACCACGTCGGTGCGCATGACGCCGACATTGCCTTCGGCCTCCACGACCAGATCGTTGCCTTTCTGGTGGGCCAGGGTTCCAACCGTCGCCTCGACTTCCCTCAGCAGCGTCGCGACATCGACGTCCTCGGCGAAGGTGTCCATCCGGTTCGCCTCGATCTTCGACAGGTCGAGCACGTCGTTGATCAGGCTGAGGAGGTGCTTGGCGTTGGACTTGATCTTGCCGAGGTCTTTCATGAGACCCTTTTCGCCAAGGTCCGCGACTTCCTCCTCCATCATCTCGCTGTAGCCGATCACCGCCGACTGTGGCGTGCGCAGTTCGTGGCTCATGTTGGCGAGAAAGGCGCTCTTGGCGCGATTGGCCGCCTCGGCGGCCTCGCGCGCCGCCTCGGCTTCCCCGATGGCCGACGCGAGCTTGGTTTCCCGTTCCGTCAGGGACGCGTTGACGCGAGCGAGGCTCGACACGGTCGCCTCGTTGTCGAGGATCACCTCGCGGATGGCGCTGCACACCATGATCATGGCGCCGCACACGATCAGGAACTCGACAAGGGCGATTTCCTGGGGTGCGGACAGCGTCCAGCCCTGCGCGGGTCCCGTGAAAAAGCTCGCCGCCGCCAGCGCGGAGCTCAGCGTCGCGATCGCCCCCGGCCCGGGGCCGAACCCCAGCGCGACAAGAAAGACGATCGGCAGGTAAAGCAGGAACGGAGCGGTATCCAGTGGAACGACGAGCCGGAAAGCGGTGATCGCGACAACGACGGCAACCGTGCCGCCGCAGCGAACCGTCATGGAGAGTTCCTGCTGGGAAAGGAATTTCAGGAACCTGCGCATGGCTTTGCTCCACCGATCAAAGCACCGGCACGCGACGTTAACAGACGCCGCGCTGCCACATAGCAGTGTTGGGGGCAGTTCGTCCGTCCGGATGTTCATGATATATCACCGGCCAATCGACCGCGACGCCCGTGGGATCGTCACCGAGCCAACGCACCTGGAGCTGAGATCGGGTGCCTTGCGGTGTCACGACAAGCTAATCGAGGCCTGGATCGACGACACCGGTCTTGTCGGGTTCACCCTGACATTCGCGGTCCGGCCCGAGACCTTTGTGACGATCGTCGATCTGCTGGTGCCCGAACTGCAGCGGCGCGGACGCTACAAGCGCCAATACCGGGACGGCACGTTGCGGGAAAAGCTGTTCGGCCACGCCCGGCTGAACACCCCCCACCCCGCGACGCGCTATCGGCAAACCGCTAGAAGCGTCGAGGGAGGCTGATCCGAAACGCGGGGCGTGAACGATCAGCGCGAGCCACCTGATGGATGGGGCCAGCGGTTCGGGCCGCCGCGCCGCGACGGCTCAGCGTGGCGCGCGGCGGAGTTGCGACACGTCGCGCACCGCGCCCTTGGAGGCGCTCGTCGTCAGGGCGGCATAGGCCTGCAACGCCATCGACACCGATCGCTGGCGGTTCGGCGTCCAGGCTGCGGCGCCGCGCCCCTCCATGGCGGATCGACGGGCCGCGAGTTCCTCGTCGGACAACACCACGCGCAGGACCCTGGCGGGAATGTCGATCTCGATCCGGTCGCCATCCTCGATCAGGGCGATCGCCCCGCCCTCGGCGGCCTCCGGCGAGACGTGGCCGATCGACAATCCAGCCGTACCGCCCGAAAAGCGGCCGTCGGTGACGAGGGCGCAGGATTTACCGAGGCCCTTGGATTTCAGATAGCTCGTCGGGTAAAGCATCTCCTGCATGCCGGGGCCGCCTTTCGGGCCCTCGTAGCGGATCACCACCACGTCGCCGGCCTTGACCTGATGGCCGAGGATGGCGGCGACCGCCGCGTCCTGGCTTTCGAAAACCCGGGCCGGTCCCGCGAAGACCAGCGCCGACGGATCCACGCCGGCGGTCTTCACGATGGCGCCGTCGAGCGCGATGTTGCCGGCCAGCACGGCGAGCCCGCCGTCCTGGCTGAAGGCATGGTCGACGTCGCGGACGACCCCCGCGGCGGCATCGGTGTCGAGTTCCTCGTAGCGACGGTCCTGGCTGAAGGCCTGCGTGGTGCGGACCCCGCCGGGCGCGGCGAGGAACATCGTTTCCGCGGTATCGCCCGTTTCCCGCGTGTCCGCCCGCACGTCCCACCGCGCCAGGGCGGCACGAAGCGTCGGGGCGTGAACGGTGGGCAGGTCGCCATGGATCAGTCCCGCGCGGTCGAGCTCACCCAAAATGCGCATGATACCGCCGGCACGATGCACGTCCTCCATGTGGACGTCGGCCTTGGACGGGGCGACCTTGCAAAGGTTCGGCACGCGGCGCGACAGGCGGTCGATGTCGGCCATGCCGAACTGGATATGGCCTTCGTGGGCGACCGCCAACAGGTGCAGCACCGTGTTGGTCGAGCCTCCCATGGCGATGTCGAGCGACATGGCGTTCTCGAAAGCCTCGAACCCCGCGATCGTGCGCGGCAGGGCGGTTTCATCGTCCTGCTCGTACCAGCGCCGGGCCAGGTCGACGATCAGCCAGCCGGCCTCGACGAACAGCTTGCGGCGGTCGGCGTGGGTGGCGAGCAGGCTGCCGTTGCCCGGCAGCGCCAGCCCGAGCGCCTCGGTCAGACAGTTCATCGAATTGGCGGTGAACATGCCCGAGCAGGAGCCGCAGGTCGGGCAAGCCGAACGTTCCATCACGTCGCTTTCGGCCTGCGTCACGCTCTCGTCGGCCGCCGCCACCATGGCGGTCACCAAGTCGACCGAGCGGACCTTTGCGCCGTTCACGCCGGCGACCTTGCCAGCCTCCATGGGGCCGCCGGACACGAAGATCGTCGGGATGTTGAGCCGCATGGCCGCCATCAGCATGCCGGGCGTGATCTTGTCGCAATTGCTGATGCACACGAGCGCGTCGGCGCAGTGGGCGTTGACCATGTATTCGACGCTGTCGGCGATGAGCTCGCGCGATGGCAGGCTGTAAAGCATCCCGTCGTGACCCATGGCGATGCCGTCGTCGACCGCGATGGTGTTGAACTCCTTGGCGACGCCGCCCGCCGCCTCCACCTCGCGGGCGACGAGCTGCCCCATGTCCTTGAGGTGCACGTGGCCGGGCACGAACTGCGTGAAGGAGTTGGCGATCGCCACGATGGGCTTGCCGAAATCCGCGTCGGTCATGCCCGTCGCCCGCCAAAGGCTGCGGGCGCCGGCCATGTTGCGGCCATGCGTGGTGGTGCGCGAACGATAGGGGGGCATGGGGATCTCTTGGTCGGATTGCGACGCGCCGGACCGGGCCGGCTCCTTGGCATTCGGGGTCGATATAAGGCGATGGTGGGCGGGATGCACCTGCCCCACCCCCATCCGCGACCTGTTTTTGCTGCAACCGATCATGCCACCCCGAGCGGTGCGGCGCCACCCGTGGAACCCTCGAACCATGTTTTCGGCGCGTTTGGCCGTCCGCTAGCCGAACAGACTCGACGCCTCCGTTTTTGTCGCGATCAGGCGTTTACGAGGACGGATGGGTGCCCTAAGCCGAAACCGCTCGCACGTCGGCCAAAGGCACACCGCCGAACGCGACGGAACGCGATGGTCGTGCCGAGAGGATCGGGGTTCATACCATGAGCTTGCAAACCTATGGGCTCGTCGCTCTCGGGGGAGCGCTCGGGTCCACCGCCCGCTACGGCCTGTCGGTGGCGATGCTGTCCGTCAGCCACGATCTGCCGTGGGGAACGATCCTCATCAACGTGGTGGGGGCCTTCGTCATCGGCTTCGTGGGAACATTGACGCTGGCGGGCGGACGGCACGCGATGTCGGAAGACGCGCGCGTTTTCGTGATGGTCGGCCTGTGCGGCGGCTTCACGACCTTCTCGTCCTTCAGCCTGCAAACGCTGGACCTGTTGCGGGGCGGCGCGTTCGGTCGCGCCTTCGCCAACATCGTCCTGTCGGTGGTGCTGACGGTGTTGGCGGCGGGGCTCGGGCACCTTGTGGCCGCCCGCCTCAACGGTGGCGCCGAACAGGTCGCCCAGATCGCCATCGAAGAAGAGGGATGAACCGCGAACCAATGGGTGATCGGTCACCATCAAGGGCTCGTGGCGCGGCGCGTCGAACGGTATTTGACCAAAAAGTATCATTGGTGCGCTGCAAAGCGTGTAGCTACCCTGGTCGGCGCGGTATAACACTGGCGCTTCGAGGACGGATCCATCCGAGAGATCGCTCGCTCGCCACCATGGCGATCGAAACCGTCGTCCCGAAACGATGATCGAGGCACCTGATGGCCGGCGGCCAAAGCCGGACGAGCCGAAGGCTCAGGTGGGGGGGAGGAGTTTGTTGTGGAACCCGATCTGGAGCTGGTGCAGGTCCGCAACGACCAGTCTTTCAAGGTCTGGTCGCATGGCTACCCTTACCGGACGGTTCGGTGGCACTTCCATCCCGAATACGAGCTTCACCTCGTGACCTCCACCGAGGGCGGCCGCTACGTCGGCGATCACATCGGCCCGTTTTGTGCCGGTGATCTCGTTCTTGTCGGCCCCAACCTGCCGCACAACTGGATCAGCGACGTGCCGACCGGCAAGACCATCGAGGAACGCTGCCTCGTCCTGCAGTTCACCGGCGATTTCATGGCGCGGTGCATGGCCACCTTTCCCGAACTCGGCTTCATGCAGCCGCTTCTCACGGAGGCCTTCCGGGGCATCCTCTTCGACGACGACGTGGCGCGCCGGGTCGAGCCGTTGTTGCGCGACTTGTTGACCGCCCTCGACGGGCGCCGCATCGCCCTCCTGGTGCAGATCCTCGACATCATCGGCCACGCCGACGCGCGGCAGTCGCTGGCCAGCATCGGTTTTCAACCGGATTCCTCGGCCTACCTGTCGACCACAACCAACATGGTGCTCCAGTACATCGGTCGAAATTTCGTCCGCGACCTCAACGAGGTCGATCTCGCCAAGCTCGCGCGGCAGAGCGTCAGCACCTTCTCGCGCTCCTTCCGCAAGCACACCGGCATGACGTTCGTTCAATACGTCAACTCGCTGCGCATCGAACTCGCCTGCCAGCACCTCAGCCAGGACGACCTGACCATTACCGACATTTGTCACGAGGTCGGGTTCAACAACGTGTCGAACTTCAACCGGCGGTTCCTGGCCGTGAAAGGGATGCCGCCCTCCAAATTCCGCAACATGCGACGGGACGGACGCCGCTTCGCCTCGGCCGCATGATTGCCCTGGAATTCGCTGACGTGATCATGCGTTCGCACGTCGCCGATCTGAACGAAACGAGCGCCCAAAACCTGGATCCGTCCAGAGAAGAGGAAACAACAATGATTCGGCATACGACCCCGTCAAGGCTCGGCGTCTCGGCCGCAGCACTCGTGCTTGCCCTTCTGGGCGGGACGGCCGCGCAGGCAGCCACGGTGACCGACGCGACCGTGGCCTTCCTCATGCCCGACCAGAGCTCGACCCGCTACGAGGAACATGATCATCCCGGCTTCGTGGCCCAGATGACGAAGCTGTGCCCCGGCTGCAAGGTGCTCTACCAG
>CALMOK010000255.1 GCA_937871825.1 uncultured Alphaproteobacteria bacterium | reverse complement strand
CCCGGATCCCGAAATCCTCCAAAACACCCTCCAGCAAACGCGCGTTCTGCTCAAGCGCGTCGCGGGTCATCACCATGCCGGTGGATTTGACCGGCTCGGCGAGGATCTCGATTGGCGGATGCTCGTACACCCACTCGCCGCGCGGTCCGCGAGGGCGCGCCACGGCGACAGGCTGGTTGAGGTTCATGGACAGGTGCAGGGCGTTGATGGGCGCCATGGACGGCCGGATCGCGGCCATGAGGCTCGACCCAGCCGCTGGCTCCGGCTCGGCGACGGCAGCCTCCGGCTCGATCGGGAAGAATGCCTCGGCGACCTCACCCTCGTCGAGATCGACCAAAACCACCTCGGCCGATGCGGCTTCCGCCAAGATCGCGTCGGCGAGGATCTCCTCGTCGACACGGGCCATGTCGTCGGCGAGGGTCGTGTCGACGGCCTCCGCCGCCATGACCCGTTCGGCCTGCGCCATGACCAGAAATCCGGCCAACCCTTCCGCGCTGTTGTTCTGATCCTCGACAAAGCACGGAGGCGTCACCGTCCCCAGCTGGATGACCCGGCCCCAATCCTGCCGCAACGCGGGCTCCTCGGCCGCCACGGGTGAAGGCGCCTGGGTGAGCGACGGCTCCTCGGCGGCATCGGTTCCCTGGTCGGCCGCCGTTTCGGCGACCTGCGCGAGGCCGAACGCGTCGGCAATCAGCCCGATGAGCGATGGGTCGGGCGATGCCCCGGCGGCTTCCCCCGGATCGCCGGTTGGCAGAGCTTCCACCGCTTCCTCAGTTTGTGACTGCTGCGGCAGCGCGGCAGGCTCGATGCGGGGCAGGATGCGGTCGGGCGTCCGCGTGTTGCGAACGTTGGGTGGTAGAACGTAGGGCCGCATCTCGTGGGCGGATTTGGCCGGAGACTGGCTGGGCGGAACGGACGCTTCCTCGCGCGCGTCTCGCGCCGCACCGAGGTTGACCACGCCGCTCTCACCCCCGCCGGCAACATGGGCCCATGATTCCTTTTCTTGGATCAGGATATGGTCCGGGGTCCTGGTGAACCTGACATTCGCCGGGTCCTTGAACGGCTCGAGCCAAGGCGGGATCGTGAAACGAACGTCGGTGGCATTCGCCGAGCCGGCCGCCCCGCCTGCCGAACCCTGGGGGTCGTGGCCCGGCTCGCCCGCGGACGGCCCACTCTCCATCATCTGCTTCAAATAGTTCTGAAGCCAGGTTTCTACGTTGCCGGTGCTATGGCCCAGCATCGCGTCGTACAGGGATTGCCACCCCGCGGCATCCCGAACGAAGGGCGTGGGCGACGCGTGCGGCACGCGGCTCCGCTCGTGATCCAGAGGTCGATTCATCAGGTCATGAGGTGGTTGCATGTCAAAGCTGCTCGGGAGCGGAACGGGTTGCCGGTGAGCCGGCGACCACGTCACTTTGAATTGTTCACCTTAACAGCTTCTTAGAGCGCCTCCGTTCGGGCCTGTCGTCGATCTCCGTGGACCGACGTCGTTCCTGTCGAGGGCGGAGCTGCGCCAATCTGCCTTCATCAAGGAAAACTGCGTCATCACGACGGCCCAAGGTCGCCCGTGTTCAATCGTTCATCGTGTCGATGAGGCGCTGCGTCGCTTCCCGGATCAGATAAAGGATCTCAACCGCGTTGGGCCTGTCGAGCAGGCCGAGGTCGATCGCGGCGAGGAGCCCATTTTTCACGCCCGAGGACGACAGGATGATGCCGCCCTGAAAATCGTCTTCGACTTCGATCTTTTTCTCGTGGACCGCCATGGCGTTTCGCTTTCGAAGCAGGATGATCAAGTCCGCCGCGGTTTCGCGCGCGCCATCGGTCCGGGTTGTCGTCCGATGTGGTCCAGGCACAAGCAACGATGACGGCCTGAACGACGTTTGACGACTTCCCCATGTCCGGCAGCGAACAACGAAACGCTTTGCTTGACAGGAGAAGTGTCCTGCCCAAATGATTAACGAGCGGTGAAAAAACACCAACGCTTGCTTATTACATTTTACGATGTTGCATGGGCGATACTGATCGGGCTGCATGGAACGCACACGGGATCACCATCGACCTCCCGTTTAATGGAACTCAACCTCCTTTCGCGAGTAAGCCGTTCGACGGCGCCAATCCCACCTGCGGCAAATGCCACCAAGGTCCGGCCGGCGAGCGACATGTCTGCGGAGAGCCTTCATGATGAGAATTATGGCAGTCGGCCTCGCAATCTTCTCAAACCTGCTCCTGGCCGGGACGGCGATGGCCTATGACGGCAGAGCAGCGGGGCGCCGATCCTCCATGCCGGTCATCGGCGGGCGTCTGGAGGTTCTAGGGCGGACCAACTTCGGCGACACGATCATTTCCGGCCGGACCGGATTTCACAGGTCGGATTTCGGCGTCATGGTCCCGGACTCCGGCGAGGAGAATTTCGTCCGGTCCGGCAGCCCCAGCGTGGTGTCGGGCTATGCCAACAACGGCGGCAGCAACGGCGACGGCCTATCCCGCGGGATCTACCCCTAGATCCTTGCGCTCAGACAACCGCGTAAAGGCGTCGGCTATTTGACGATCGACGGCGCGCCTGCCGGAACCGGCAGGGTTGGAAACAGGACATGATCCAACGCGAACCAGAGCACCGCAAGCAGGAGCACGATCGTCAAGATCCATACGATACGTCGGTCCATTGAGGCTCCCTTCATGATCCTTGAGGCGCTGCCGCCCGAACCCCGGCGATCATCGCCTCAGAACAGGCCGGCCGCAAGGTTGATCGTCAGCGCCAGGATCACCGTGTTGAACACGAAGGCCACCATGCCGTGGGCGGTCCCGATGCGGCGCAAGCTTTGCGACGTGAACGCGATGTCAGCCGTTTGACAGGCAACGCCGATTACTACGGCGAAATGCAGGAAATCCCAATAATCGGGTGCCTGGTCGCCCGGAAATCCGAGGCCGCCGAGGATGTCGTCTTTCGGCGTCGCCTTGTCGGGCGCGTAGTATTCATGCGCGTAATGCAGCGCGAAGACGAGTTGAACCGTGAACCACGACAGGGCCACGGTGGCGACCGCGCAACCAACCCGAAGCGCTTTGATCCATCCTTGTGAACCCTTGGCCAGGGACAATTCGAATCCTACGACCGTCAGGCTGAACACGGAGGCGATTACCAC
The DNA here is from genome assembly GCA_937871825.1 of uncultured Alphaproteobacteria bacterium. Taxonomy (GTDB): domain Bacteria; phylum Pseudomonadota; class Alphaproteobacteria; order Rhizobiales; family Beijerinckiaceae; genus Lichenihabitans. The sequence continues at coordinate 3,582 of CALMOK010000255.1, read as the reverse complement.
CACCAGAAGGATGAGGCCTTGCCCCTCGTCCTGCACGGCGACGCGGGCCTTGATGTCGGAGCCTTCCTCGCCGCGAAACTCGCTGAGCACGCGAGCCGCGAACCACAAACAGGACACGTCCCAAAAGACGACGGCCCGGAACGACCAGTCCGACGTCGGCACGAACAGGCACATGGCCAGGAAGGCGGCGAGCCCCATGCCGAGGCCGCCAATGAGCCGGGGCCGCCAGGCAAATGGGCCGAAAATGCGCAGGAGAACCGGGTTGGGGCGGTATGGCTGACCCTCGTCGGTCACGTCGCTGGGCGCTTCGACTTGGGCCTTGTTGCGACGGCTTGACCCAGACGGATCACTGGGCGGACTGGCTTTCGTGCGGATGGGCACCGGCGGACGTCGATGGCTTAACGGCCTTGGTGGCGACGAGCTTGGCGGTGGGAAGGGGAAGGTCGGCCACGCGTTGCCATGTTTGCGAACCGCACAGGATGCGCATGAGGCATCCCCTCACCTCAAGTTGCTCCGCCTTTTCCATGCCAACCGTCACGTTGTACTTCTTGCCGTCGTCGGCGTTGTAGATCTCGCCGGCGTAGTGGGTCTTGTCGTCCGGCTTCAACGCGACCATGATTTCCATGCCGAGGCTGGGACGACCGCGCTGGGCCGGGTCGGGGTTCTTCACGTCGGTTCGTGGTTGTCCCTTGTCGGTCAGGGGGTCCTTGAGCCAGACAACATAGCCGCAAAGATCGGCGTTGCCCTCACCGCATTTTTCCGTGCGGATCTTCGCGCGCCCATCCTCGGTTTGCCACGTCCCCGTGATGTCGGACGAAGCCGGTTGGGCAAGCGCCTGGCCTCCCATCATGGCGAGGCAAAGAATGGCGAAGGTGATTGGCAGTCTCAAGGAACGCTCCCCAAAGCTGATGCGGGACACACGAAACGTGCTTTCCATACCGCAGGTTGGAATAAAACGAAACGATTGGCGCCAGACGGTCCGGAACCGCCTCCCGGACCGTGCGGTGCAAGCGGCGGCGGGTGGCTCTTCGCAGGGTATCGTGGCAGCATGTTGTTTCTTGGCCATTGAGGGCGGAGCCGCCGTCCATCCGGGTTCGCTTCGACCCGAGCGTCACCCATGGTGAAGATTCCGGGACATCGGCTGGAAGAGGCGTTTTGGAGCACACCGGGGTCAACCACCTGCAACAACGAGAGCGGGAGCTCGCCGAAGAGCTGCAGCGCGTCAGGACGGAGTTGCTCGCGCGGGACCGGGAGCCGGCGCAACCCGGGTCGGCAGATCCGTTCGAGGAGGCGGGGCTTTATCGCGCCATCCTTCGCGGGGCGACGGATTACGCCATCATCGCGACCGACATGAAGGGCCGCATCGTCGAGTGGAACGTCGGCGCGCGCCACCTGCTTGGCTGGTCGCGGGATGAGATCGTCGGGCAGGACATCCGCGTCATCTTCACCCCGGAGGACCGGGAAGCGGGCGTGCCCGAGCGTGCCATGCGCGACGCGGTCGAACGGGGCGGCACACCCGACCGGCGATGGCATTTGAAGCGCGACGGTTCGCGTTTCTGGGCCGATGGGCGAATGATGACGCTCAAGGGGAACGACGATGCCATTCGCGGCTACCTGAAGATCCTCCGGGACGAACCCGAGGAGACCGCCAAAGCCCTTACACTGGTGGGGGACAACGCCTTCCGCATCCTGGCCGACACCTTGGACATCGCGATTATCAAGGTCGACGCCGCGGCCCGGGTGATATCCACCAATCCCGCGGTCGAACACCTCCTGGGTTGGGCGAGCGTCGACCTGCATGGTCGGGATTTGACCGAAACGATCGTCTTACGGGACGGGGCAAACGCCGGTTCCGAAGCCGCTGACCTGCTGGCCGTGCTGCGCACCGGACAGGCCATGCGTGATCGCGTGGTCGCCCTGCGCAAGCGGGACGGCACACCCGCCAACCTGTCCTGTTCGAGCCTTCCCATCCTCGTCAACGGCGAGATCGTCGGCGCGGTGCTGAGCGCCCAGGACACGTCGGCCCACAAGGTCGCCGAGGACGGCATGCGGTCGGAGATCGAACGTCAGCAGGCGCTGCAAACGATCCAGCATGCCGCCGAAGGTGGGGCGGGCCATCTCGAACACGTGCTGTCCGCCGTGGTTTCGGGCGCGAAGACCATGTTGCGGCAGGCCGACAACGTGGTGATCGAGCTGATCGACGGGGACGACTGCGTTTACCGCACGGTTCTCGACCCGGCCTACGGCGCCGTGGGCACCCGCGTCCCGCTCGGGCGCAGCTTGTCGGGAAGCAGCCTCGCGCTCGGCCGGCCGGTGGTGTGCGACGACATCCAAACCGACAACCGGGCGGGCGCGGAGCCGACCCGGCACATGGGCATCCGATCCGTGATGACGGTGCCGGTTTCCCGCCTCGGCCTGCTCGTCGGCACGCTCAAGGTCATGGCCAGGAAGCCGGCGGCCTTCGGTCCGGACGACCTTCTGATCGCCCAGATCCTGGCCGGCTACGTGGCCACCGGTTTCGCGCAGGCCGACGAGGCGCGCGCGCTTCGAAGCATGCAGCGGAGCGAGGAGCGCCTCCAACTCGCCCTTCAGGCTTCCGAAACGATCGGGATCTGGGATTGGGACGTCGAGACCGACCTGTGTTTCGCTGATCCACGCTTCGCGCGCCTTTTCTCGGTCGACGCCATCGAGGCCGCGGGCGGCTTGCCCATCGCGCGGTTCGCCGACGGCGTCCACCCGGACGACCGGATTTGGGTCGGCATCGCCGCCCGCAAGGCCCTGGCCGAGGGCGGCGACTACGCGATGGAACATCGGGTCAAGCTCGGCGACGGTTCCGTGCGGTGGGTCGCGGCTCGTGGACGGATCTATTACGGCCCCACCGGCAAACCGGTCCGGTTCCCTGGCGCCGTCGTCGACATCACGGAACGCAAGCGCGTCGAAACCTCGCTTCGAACGGCTGAAACCAACGCGCGCCTGGCCGTCAACGCGGCCGGTTTGGGGTTGTGGGATTACGACCTCGCGGCGGACGCCATGGTCTGGGATGAGCGCAGCCGAACCATTTTCGGGATCGAGGACGCCGTGGTTCCGACGCTCGACCTGGTGATGTTCGGGATCCGGCCGGAAAGCCGCGAACGGCTGCGAACAACGGTGCAAACCGCGCTGGCGGCGGGGCGCCTCGTCGACCAAGCCCATGAATTCGAGATCACGCGGGGGAACGACGGGGACCATCGCTGGGTGGAGGTTTCGGCCCAGGCCTTCTTCAGCGCCGGACGCTGCACGCGGGTGATCGGCACGATGGCCGACATCACCGACCGCAAAAGGCTGCATGCCGCGCTTCGCGAAGACGAGGAGCGCTTTCGCGGCATGGCGGAAAGCATTCCGCAATTGGCGTGGATGGCGTCGCCATCGGGCGAGATCGTCTGGCTCAACGAGCGCTGGTTCGACTACACGGGAACAAGCCTGGAGGACATGCGGACGCATGGATGGCCGAATGTGATCCATCGGGACGCCGTCGAGACTGTGACGGAACGGCTGCAGTCCGCCTTTCGGGGCGGGACGACCTGGGACGACACCATTCCGCTG
>CALMOK010000254.1 GCA_937871825.1 uncultured Alphaproteobacteria bacterium | reverse complement strand
ATGTGTGGGCGTGCAAGAACTACGACGGCGACGTGCAGTCCGACACCGTGGCCCAGGGTTTCGGGTCGCTCGGGCTGATGACCTCCGTGCTCATGACGCCGGACGGCAAGACCGTCGAGGCGGAAGCCGCGCACGGAACGGTGACGCGGCATTTCCGCGAACACCAGAAGGGCAAGGAAACCTCGACCAATTCCATCGCCTCCGTGTTCGCCTGGACGCGCGGGCTGGAGCACCGGGCCAAGCTCGACGGCAATGCGGAGTTGTCGCGCTTCGCCACCACGCTCGAAAAGGTCTGCGTCGACACCGTCGAGGCCGGCTTCATGACCAAAGACCTCGCCTTGCTGGTGGGGCCGGATCAGAAATGGCTGTCCACGATCGGCTTCCTGGACAAGATCGACAGCAACCTCAAGGTCGCCATGACGGCTTGACGTCCGGGCGATCGGCGCTCACGGCGCCTTTCGCCCGAACCTAGTCCTCCTCGCCCTTGACCGTCATGCGCCGCGGCGCATCAAGCCGAAGATGAGAGACACGACCAGAAGAACGATCGCCACCCAGAACAGCAGGCGGGCTCCGTCCATCGCGGTGCCGGCGAGGCCGCCGAAGCCGAGAAGTCCGGCAACCAGGGCGACCGCGAGAAAGATGACGGCCCAGTGCAGCAGGTTACTGAAATTCATGGATTTTCCCCTTTGACGTGACACGACCGCCATTGTTGCCCCGCGGTCATCCATCGAACGGCCAAGCTTGTGCCCTGGTTCCGCCACGTGAAGCGGGACCCCGCGTCACCCCCATCCGCTATTCGGGGTCGGGCGCCGCTTCGTTGGCACCCTGCCGCTGCTGGGCGACGCGGCGGATGCGCTCGCCGACCTCCGGGTTGCGATCCATCAGCAGCTGGAGGTCGCCCGTGTCCAGGGCGAGCAGCTTGGTGGGTTCCACCGCCCGCACGGTGGCGGTGCGCTTGCCTTTCTCCAGCAAGGCCGTTTCGCCGAAGAACTGGCCCTCGCGCAGCGTGACGTTGCCGGTCGGCAGTTCGACTTCGACGGCGCCGGCCGCGATCACGAACATGGAACGGGCATCCTCCCCGAGCCGCACGATGGCGGCCCCGGTCGGCACCGTCCGGGCGTTGAGGACCCGCGTGATTTCGCCGATCTCGGAGGCCGACAGGGTGCGGAACAACGGGATCTTGGCGATCATGCCCCACGTGACGACGAATTCACGGCGATGGATTTCCTCGGCGAAGGCGGTCGCCACGATACCAACCGGCAGGGCCAGCATCATGAGGCCGAACACCATGGTGACGCTGGCGACCATGCGGCCCAGCACCGTCACGGGGTAGACGTCCCCATAGCCGACGGTGGTCAGCGTGACGATCGCCCACCACATGGCGGCGGGGATCGACCCCATCTTGTCGGGCTGCGCGTCGTGTTCGGCGCCGTACATGGCCGAGGCCGACAGAAGAACGAAGCCGAGCAGGATCACGGCCGAGGCCAGCAGGGCCTTCCGCTCCGCCTGGAGCACCAGCGCCAAGGATCGCATGCCGGGCGAATAGCGGGCGAGCTTGAAGAAACGCAGCAGGCGCAACAACAGCAGGATCTTGAGCTTGGTCCCGAAAAGCAGGCTGGCCAGGGCCGGCAGAACCGACACGAGGTCGATGATGGCGGGCGTGGAGGTCGCGAAAGCCAGCCGGGCGTTCCAGCTCGTCTGCCCGGCGATGGCGGACTGCTCCGGGGCCGACCATAACCGGATCAGGTATTCGGCCGAGAAGATCGCCACCGCCGATTCCTCGATCCCGCTGAACCAGGCCCCGTAAACGGCCGCGAGGTCCGGCACCGTTTCCAGAACGATGCTGGCGACGCTGACCAGCACGAGCCCGATCAGCGTTCGGCGCAGCCATAAGGCCCGCCAGTCCTTGAGGTCGACGCCGTCGAACAGACTTTGGATGTCACGCCGCACGGCAGATAATCCAGGTCTGCCGACAAGGTGGGTCATTCGGCGGCTTGGCGCTCGGCCATCGCCCGCGAAACGGCCGCGATGGCATCTTCGGCGGCGGCCCCGTCCGGCCCGCCGGCCTGCGCCATGTCGGGCCGGCCGCCACCGCCCTTGCCGCCGAGTTTCTCGGAGCCGGCGCGAACAAGGTCCACGGCGCTGAACCGGTCCGTCAGGTCGGGCGTGACCGCCACGACGAGGCCCGCCTTGCCGTCCGCTCCGACGCCCACGATTGCCACCACCCCGGAGCCGATCGTGACCCTGGCTTCGTCGGCCAGGCCCTTCAAATCCTTCATCTCGACGCCGCTGACCGCCCGGGCGAAGAAGTTCACGCCGGCGATGGTGCTGACGGCGGGGGCGGCGGACCCGCCCGGTCCGCCCGCCATGGCGAGGCGCTTGCGGGCTTCGGTCAACTCGCGATCGAGCTTGCGGCGCTCCTCGATCAAGCTTTGCAGCCGCTCGGTGGCGGTGTCGGGCGCGGCTTTCAGCAGGGCGGCGAGCTGGCGGGTGCGCGCCGCTTCCCGGTTGAGCTGGTGGCGCGCCGCATCGCCCGTGCGGGCTTCGATGCGGCGGATCCCCGAGGCGACGGAGCTTTCCCCCAGCACGCTGATCAACCCGATGTCGCCGGTGCGCGCCGCGTGGGTGCCGCCGCATAGTTCGATTGAATAGGGCAGGGCGGCCGCGTTCCCCCCCGCGTCGGAAACCTGGCCCATGGAGACCACCCGCACCTCGTCGCCGTATTTCTCGCCGAACAGCGCGCGGGCGCCGCTCTCCCGCGCCGCCTCAATGCCCATCAGGCGGGTCACCACGGGATCGTTCTGCAGCACGATCCGGTTGGCGATGTCCTCGACGGCGGTGAGTTCGTCGTCGGTGATCGGCCTCTGGTGCGAGAAGTCGAACCGTAGCCGGTCGGGGTCGACCAGGGATCCCTTCTGGGCCACGTGGGGGCCGAGCACCTGCCGCAGCGCCTCGTGCAGCAGGTGGGTGGCCGAATGGTTCGCCCGGACAGCGCGCCGGCGCCCCGTTTCCACAGTGAGGTCGAGCGGCTGGCCGGGCGCGACCTCGCCCTCCTCGACCGTGACGGCGTGAACGAAAAGGTCGCCGAGCTTCTTGAGCGTGTCGGTCACCCGGACGCGGGTTCCGGCCCCCGTCAGCGTCCCGGTGTCGCCCACCTGTCCGCCGGATTCGCCGTAGAAGGGTGTCTGGTTCAACATCAGGAACCCGGTGTCCCCCGTGCCGAGCCGTTCCACCTCGGCGCCATCCTTGACGAGGCCGGTCACCACGCCCTCGGCGTGTTCGGTGGCGTAGCCGAGAAAATCGGTGGCGCCGAGACGCTCGCGCAGGCCGAACCAGACGGTTTCGGTGGCGGCCTCGCCCGATCCCGTCCAGGCCTTGCGGGCCTCGGCCCGTTGCCGTTCCATCGCCTGGGCGAAGCCGGCGTCGTCCACCGCCATACCGCGCCCGCGCAGCGCGTCCTGCGTGAGGTCGAGGGGGAAGCCGAAGGTGTCGTAGAGCTTGAAGGCGATCTCGCCGGGCAGCACCGCGCCGGGCCCAAGCGCGCGGGTTTCATCGTCCAGGATGGCGAGGCCGCGCGCCAGGGTCACCCGGAAGCGCGCTTCCTCCAGTTGCAGGATCTCGGCGATGCGCGCCTCGCCCTGCACGAGCTCGGGATAGGCCTGGCCCATTTCGCGCACCAGCACCGGCACCAGCCGCCACATCAGGGGATCGCGCGCGCCCAGCAGCTGGGCGTGCCGCATGGCCCGGCGCATGATGCGGCGCAGCACATAGCCGCGCCCCTCGTTGGACGGGTCGACGCCGTCGGCGATCAGGAAGGCGCAGGCGCGCAAGTGGTCGGCGATGATGCGGTGGCTCGCCGCCTGCGGCCCGTCGGGGTCGACGCCGGTCGCGGCCGCCACGGCCAGGATCAGGGCGCGCATCATGTCGGTGCCGTAGTTCGACGGCACGCCCTGCAGGATGGCGGCCATCCGCTCGAGACCCATGCCGGTGTCGATGGAGGGGCGGGGCAGGGCGGTGCGGTTTCCCGGCCCGACCTGCTCGAACTGCATGAAAACGAGGTTCCAGAATTCCAGGAAGCGGTCGCCGTCCTCGTCGGCGCTGCCGGGTGGCCCGCCCAACAAGGCCTCGCCCTGGTCGTAGAAGATCTCCGAACAGGGTCCGCACGGCCCAGTGTCGCCCATGGCCCAGAAATTGTCCGAGGAGGCGATGCGGATGATGCGGTCGTCCGAAAAGCCGGCGATCTTCTTCCACAGGTCAAAGGCCTGGTCGTCGTCGTGGTAGACAGTTACGAGCAGCTTGTCCTTGTTGAGGCCGAATTCCTTTGTGATCAGCTTCCAGGCGAGTTCGATCGCCTCGGGCTTGAAATAATCGCCGAACGAGAAATTCCCGAGCATCTCGAAGAAGGTGTGGTGGCGGGCCGTATAGCCGACGTTGTCGAGGTCGTTGTGCTTGCCGCCCGCCCGCACGCATTTCTGCGCCGTGGTGGCCCGGTTGTAGGGCCGTTTCTCGACGCCGGTGAACACGTTCTTGAACTGCACCATGCCGGCGTTGGTGAACATCAGCGTGGGGTCGTTGCGCGGCACCAGGGGGCTCGAGGGCACGATCTCGTGGCCGTTGGCGCGGAAGAAGTCGAGAAAGGTTGACCGGATGTCGTTGACGCTGCTCATGCGATCAGGCTCGGGGCTTGCGGTAGGAAATCGTGGCGCCGTCGCACCAACCTCCCCAGCCTTCTAGGATGTTTTGACGCCGAAACAAACCTTTGCGCGTCACGCGATGGAGAGGCGGCGTCCCAGGCACCGTCGCGGGTCGCGCTAGATCAGCCCCTGGCGGGCGAGGTGCCGCATGAGGTGGCTCGCCCCGAAGGTCCAGGGCGCGCAATCCTGGCTGTGGCGGATGCGGTTGCGCAGGCGGCCGAGCGTCGGGGTGGCGACCGTGACGACATCGCCGACCTTGTGGGTGAACCCCTTGCCGGGCTCGTCCCGGTCCTCGATCGGGGCGAACAGGGTGCCCAGGAACAGCACCGCCCCGTCCGGGTACTGATGGTGCGGCCCTGTCATCTGGGCGACGAGGTCGGCAGGGTCGCGGCTGATCTTGCTCATCGAGCTCGATCCTTCGAGGTGGTAGCCGTCGGCGCCCTCCACCGTCAGGGTGACGTGCATGGAGCGTACCGTGTCGAGCGTGAAGGCGTCGTCGAAGAAGCGCAGGAAGGGCCCGAGCGCGCAGCTCGCGTTGTTGTCCTTGGCCTTGCCGAGCAACAGCGCCGACCGCCCCTCGACGTCGCGCAAGTTGACGTCGTTGCCCAAGGTCGCGCCGACCATGCGCCCGTCGGAGGCCACCGCCAGCACCACTTCGGGCTCGGGGTTGTTCCAGGAGGACTTGGCGTGGATGCCGGCGTCCGCCCCCGTGCCCACGGCCGCCATGGCGGGGGCCTTGGTGAAGATCTCGGCATCGGGGCCGATGCCGACTTCGAGGTATTGCGACCAGGCGTTCTGGGCGAGCAACACCTCCTTCAGCCGCATGGCTTCCGCCGAGCCGGGCTTCAGCTTGGAAAAATCCTCCCCCACCAGGGCGGTGATCTCGGCGCGGATGGCGGCGGCCGCGCTTCCATCCCCGCGCGCGCGCTCCTCGATCACCCGCTCAAGCATCGAGGTCGCGAAGGTGACGCCTGCCGCCTTGATGGCCTGGAGGTCGACGGGGGCGAGCAGCCAGGGGCGGGACGGATCGCGCGCGGACTCAATGGAATTGGCCAGCAGCGCGTCGAGGTCGGCGACCCGCCGGCCGGGCGCGTGCCGCAGCGCGGCGGCGGGCGCCGCCGCCTCGCAAAGGTCCCGCATGGTGGCGAACACCTTGGTAATGTCGAAAACGCCGTCCGGACGGATCGCCACCACCGCCGGCCCCTCGATGTCCGGCAGCCACGCCCGGCCCGCGAGGGCTCCGGCGAACCCGTCGTCGGGCAGGGTTTCGCTGGCTAATCGCATGGTGGTCATCCTAGTGGGCGGCCATGGTCAGCCGCGGTTGATCTTGACCCTTGCGGGACGCGCGTCCATGTTGAACTGACATGCTAGCTTGTGCAACATCCTCCAGAGGACCTCAGGGTTGCCGTTGTGCCACGGAGCGCCAATGAGCGGGGCCGCGACCGGCTCGCGCGCCCTTGCGACGCATCCGCCTGAACGCGGGGGCGCCGTCGCTCCGGACACGCGCGCGCGCGCCTCGAAGGCCGGGCATGTGTATCGCGAGATCAAGGAGGCGATCCTGGCCGGCACGCTCCAGCCCGGCGCTCCGATCGACAAGGCGGCGCTGTGCGAAAAGCTGGGCATGTCCCGCTTTCCCGTCACGGCGGCCATCAACCGGCTCGCCTTCGAGCGCCTCGTCACCGTTGAACCGCAGCACGGCTCGTTCGTGGCCAGGATCGCGCTTCGCGACGTGCGCGAGTGCATGCTGGTCCGGCGCGCCATCGAGGGCGACATCGCCGCCGAGGTGGCCCGACGCGCCGGCCCGGACCTTGCCGAGGCGCTTCTGCGCAACCTGCGCTACCAGGGGGCGGCGGTCGCCGCCGGGGACCGGGCCGGGCTTTACGCGCTCGACGTCGCCTTTCACGGGGCGATCTGCGGCGCCGTCGCCTTTCACCACGCCGAGGCCATGCTGGACGGGTTGCGGGCGCGCCTTGAGCGAACCCGGCGCATCCTGATGACGCCGCCGGGCCGCATGGCGGAAACCGTCGCCGAGCACGAAGCCGTGGCGGCCGCCATCGTGGCGGGCGACCCCGACTGGGCGCGAACGGCGATGCGGCGGCATCTGGCGCGCACGGCCGCCCTTTTCGACGGTTTCGCGGCCGAAAACCCGGCCCTGTTTTTCACTGTTCCCTGATGGCGGACCATCCATGACCCTCCTGTCCACGCAACCTGCCCGCACGCTTCGCCTGCAGCCAAACGACAATGTCGTGGTGGCGGTGGACGCCCTCGCGCCGGGCGAGCCGAACGGCGCGGGCGTCGCTCCGCGGGTGCGCGTGCCCAAGGGGCACAAGATGGCCACCGAAACCGTGCCCAAGGGAGCCCCGATCCTGAAATTCGGCCAGATCATCGGTTTCGCCGCGCAGGACATCGCGCCGGGCGACTGGGTGCACGAGCACAACGTCGCCATGCAGGATTTCGCCCGCGACTACCACCATGCCGAGGGCGCGCGGGACGAGGCGGTGCTGCCGCTCGACCAGCAGGCGACCTTTCAAGGGTTCCGCCGCGCCAGTGGCAAGGCCGGCACCCGCAACTACCTGGCGATCCTCACCAGCGTGAACTGCTCGGCCTCCGTGGCCCGCTTCATGGCGCGCGAGGTCGAACGCTCGGGGCTGCTGGACGACCATCCGGGCATCGACGGCGTGATCGCACTTGTGCACGGCACGGGATGCGGCATCGCCGCCAAGGGAGAGGGTTTCGACGCCCTGAAGCGCACCCAGTGGGGTTACGCCAGCAACCCCAACATCGCCGGCGTCCTCCTGGTGGGGCTGGGCTGCGAGGTGTTCCAGATCGGTCGCATGAAGAGCGAATACGGCCTGCGCGAAAGCGACGCCTTTCGCACCATGACCATCCAGGAAACCGGCGGCACCCGCAAAACCGTGGAGGCCGGCGTGGCGGCCCTGCGCGAGATGATCCCGGCCGCCGCCCGCGCCCGGCGCGAAACCCGGCCGGCGTCCGACCTCGTGCTGGCGCTGCAATGCGGCGGCTCCGACGGCTATTCGGGCATCACCGCCAACCCCGCCCTGGGGGCGGCGGCCGACCTGCTGGTGCGCCACGGCGGCACCGCCATCCTGTCCGAAACGCCGGAAATCTACGGCGCCGAACACCTGCTGACCCGCCGCGCCGCCACCCGCGACGTGGGTGAGAAACTGGTTTCAGTGATCAAGTGGTGGGAGGACTACACGGCTCGCGCGGGCGGCGCCATGAACAACAACCCGTCCCCCGGCAACAAGCTCGGCGGGCTCACCACCATCTTGGAAAAGTCGTTGGGAGCGGCGGCGAAAGGCGGCACCACCACGCTGAACGGCGTTTACGGCTACGCCGAACCCGTGACCGCCAAGGGCTTCGTGTTCATGGACACGCCCGGCTACGACCCCGTGTCGGCGACCGGGCAGGTGGCGGGAGGGGCCAACATCCTGTGCTTCACCACGGGGCGCGGCTCGGCCTATGGCTGCAAGCCGACCCCCTCCATCAAGCTCGCCACGAACTCCGACATCTACGCCCGCATGGTCGACGACATGGACATCAACTGCGGCGACATCCTGGACGGCGTTTCGATCGAGGCCAAGGGGCAGGACATCTTCGACAAGATCCTGGCGGTGGCCTCGGGCGAGGCGTCCAAATCAGAAGCGCTGGGCTACGGCGACGCCGAGTTCGTGCCTTGGCAGATCGGCGCCACCATGTAGCCGACGGGACTGTCAGGCCCGTGTCGGGGGGCCGGGCGCCCAAAACACGTTGCGCCCCGCCAGGAAGGTTTCGAGGGCGGGACCGGGTGCCGTTCCGCTGGTGAAGACCGCCGGGATCGTGGCCCGAACGGGGACACTGGCGGCGGCCGGGCTGCCGCTTGTTCCCAGCACCTGGGCGACGCGGCGGGCGATCGCGGGGGCCGGGTCGAGCCATGTGACAGGCCAGGGGGCGAGCGCCGTCAACCGGCCCTGCAGCAATGGGTAGTGCGTGCAGGCCAGCACCACGATGTCGGTGCGGCTTTCCCCATCCACGAAGGCCGGGGCGATTTCAGCGGCTATGCGTTCCTCATCGGCCGCCTCCCCCCGCATGGCCGCCTCGGCCACGCCCGCGAGGGTGGGGCAGCCCACCAGCGTCACGGCGCAATCCCCCGCGAAGCGCTGCACGAGGTCGCGGGTGTATTCGCGCGCCACCGTTCCGGGGGTGGCCAGCACGCTGATGCGCTTGGAGCGCGACAGCGCCGCCGCCGGCTTGATCGCCGGCACCGTGCCCACGAAGGCGATGTCCGGCCAGCGGCCCCGCAAGGGGGGGAGCACGGCGGTCGAGGCCGTGTTGCAGGCCACCACCACGGCGTCCGGCCGATGCGCCCCGATGAGGTCCTCCATCACGACGAGGACGCGGGCGACGAGGTCGGCTTCGCTCAGCCGCCCATAGGGGAAAACGGCATCGTCCGCCGCGAACAGGATGTCGGCGGCCGGCAGGATGGCCACAATCTCGCTCAACACGGTGAGCCCGCCGAGCCCCGAATCGAACACCAGGACGCGCGGCGCCGTTCCGGCGGCAGGCCTGTCCGGACCGATGGTCACCGGTCGCGCGCGGGCGTGACGGTCTGGATCACGTCGAAGCCTTCGAACTCCGGGTGGCCGAGATACATGGGCTTGCTGGTTCCCGCGCCCCGGTGCGCCGCCCGGAAGGCTTCCGAGTTCGTCCAAGCGGTGAAGACGTCGCGGTTGGCCCAGATCGTGTGGGACGAATACAGCACGTGATCCTCCCGCTCCGGCCCGCGCAGCATGTGGAACTCGACGAAGCCCGGCAC
>CALMOK010000253.1:8949-9432 GCA_937871825.1 uncultured Alphaproteobacteria bacterium | reverse complement strand
ACGCTGACAGCCTGGAAATTCATGCCGAAGAGTTGCGGCACCGAAGCCTTGCTGGTCCCGGTGCTGTCCAGCCCGCGCATTTCGTTCAGCAACGCCTGGACCCGGGCTTCGTCAAAATCCCGTTCCGCCTTGAAACTGCCCGTCGTTTTCACCTTCGTGCCAGGGATGAGCGAGTCCTGTTCAAGCGCGAACAGATCGTCGAGTCCTTCGCCGGACGGACCGGCCAGCCATTCATAGGCCGGATGCTTGTCGGACCACGCGGTGCGCCCGCCATGCCGCTTCACGATCTCGAACACGGTGTTCATGCGGTTGAAGTCGTGTGGGTAAACGGGCACGCATCGTCCGTCGACCAGGGCGAGCGGCAATTTCGTGGGATCGATCTGAGTTTTTGGCTGCCCAGGCGTCCCGCCCGCATCCAAACGCTTGGAATCGACGTCGATGCTGTTGTCGAAGGCGATCTCGGTCCCGGGGTCGCCCTTGCAG
>CALMOK010000253.1:0-8939 GCA_937871825.1 uncultured Alphaproteobacteria bacterium | reverse complement strand
GCAGTCCGAGCCGGCGACGAAATCGGAACGGTCGTAACTGTCATCGTAGAACACGCCCGTCGGTTTGGGCGTGCCGCCCGTGACCTGGGCGAGAAATCCGGGAAACGAATCCGACGGGTTAGTGGTCACGGCATTCGGATAAGTGGTTCCATGGCGCGACAGGGTTGCGAAGGCCCCGTTTGGATTGGCGGCCACTTCGGTGGCGAGGTCGAGGGCGTGCATGCCGTCGACGCTGATCAGCAGCACCCTTTGATAGGCCGCGGACGCTCCTGAGGCGAAGCCCATCGCGCCGAGTAGCGTCGCCAGCGCTGCAATGGTGCGCCCAGGTGTGAAAACCAGCATGTGACCTCGCGTCCTCTGATGGCTGGCATTCGGTAAGGTCGGGCGATGACGGTTGGATGACATCGCGGGCGAGCGCGATCGGGTTCGCGCCGGTTGGGGTCGCGCGCCCTCCGTCGCGCGATGATCGAGCGGCGCTTTCCCCAAAGACGGTGGAACGGTTCCACGTCGGGGATGGCCTGTTTGTTCACCCGACTGCCGACGAGCTTGACCGGTCAGTGTTCGCTGAACGGAACGGGGCGCCACTTGACGAGGCGGTTCTCCACCAGCGTGATGATCCCTTCCACCACCAGCGCCAGCACGGCCAGGATCACCATGGCGGCGAAGACGCCGTTGGCGTTGAAGCTGCCCTGGGCGGTCGAGATCAGCAGGCCGACGCCCTGCTTGGCTCCCAGGAACTCACCCACGACCGCGCCCACCAGGGCAAAACCGAAGCTCACGTGAAGGCTCGCCAGGATCCAGCTCATGGCGGAGGGGACGATGACGGCGCGGGTGATCTGGTAGGAGGAAGCGCCAAGGATCTGCGCGTTGGCGATCATGGCGCGATCGGCTTCCCGCACACCCTGAAAGGCGTTGGCGAACACCACGAAAAACACCATCACCACCGCGAGGGCGACCTTGGAGGCCATGCCGAGGCCGAGGGCGATGATGAAGATGGAGCCGAGCACGACCCGCGGGATGGAATTCGCGACCTTGATGTAGGTGCTGAAGATGTCGGCCAGCAGCTTGTTGCGGCCGAGAATGATCCCGCAAACGATCCCGCCGACGGCCCCGATCACGAAGCCGAGCAGCGTTTCCTCGAGGGTCACGAAGATCTGCTGCCAAAGGGGACCCTGCGAGGTACCCTCCGTTACCCAGACCCACACCTGTTCGGCGATGCCGGAGGGGCTGGCGAAGAAGAAGGGATCGATCGCGCCGATTCGCGTGCCGACCTCCCAGCCGCCCAGCACGACGACCAGGATGGCGATACGGGCGGTGACGACGATCCGCTGGCGGCGGATCGAGGCGTGACGGGCCGCGATCTCCAGGGTGGACGGGCCCGTCACCGTCGCGGGTGGGTCGAGGGTCTGGGCGAGCACGGTCATGGTTCGCTCCCTTGGACGGCGGCGGCGGTGGCCTGGTTGTGGCTTTTCTGCACCTCTTCGCGCAGGTCGTTCCAGATCAGCCGCGCGTAGTCCACGAAAGCGGGCTCGTAGCGGATGTCCGCCGTCACGCGCGGGCGGGGCAGGTTGATGTCGTAGACCGCTTTCACCGTGGCGGGCCCGGCCGTGAGCACGTGAACCTTGTCGGCCAGCGCGATGGCCTCCTCGAGGTCGTGGGTGACGAAGATCACCGAAGCGTCGGCGTCCGACCACAGGCTCAGCAACTCGTCCTGCATCAGCGTGCGGGTCTGGATGTCGAGGGCGCTGAAGGGTTCGTCGAGCAGCAGGATCTTCGGGTTGTTGATGAAGGTCTGCGCCAGGGCCACGCGCTTGCGCATGCCGCCCGAGAGTTGATGGGGGTAGTGCTGCTCGAAGCGGTGCAGCCCCACCCGGGCGATCCAGTCGCGCGCCTTCTCATGGGCCGCTTTTCGGCTCATGCCGCGAAACATCGGCCCGGCCGCCACGTTGTCGAGCACGTTGCGCCAGGGGAACAGCGCGTCGGCCTGGAACACGAAGCCGATGTCGGGGCTGATACCGGCGACGGGCCGCCCCATCACCCGCACGGTGCCCTCGTTGGGACGGGCTAGGCCCGTCACAAGGTTGAGCGTCGTGGACTTGCCGCAGCCGGTCGGCCCGACCACGCAGGTGAACTCGCCCTTGCCGACCGTCATGGTGAAGTTCCGCAAGGCGGTGGTCACCTTCGCGTCGGCCGTCACGAAGCGGCGCGTCACGTCGATCAGTTCGATGGCGGGTTCCCCGCCGCCGCGAGAACGATCGGGCGCGGGCTTCGGCTCGGAAAGCATGGACATGGGCGAGCCCCGTTGGCGCTATCGCGCGGCGTCGACGAAAGCGGACGTGTAGGTCTTGGACAGGTCGACGGTCTTTCCCTGCAGGTTCCGGTTGAAGCTTTGCAGCACCTTCAGCACCGTTTCGGGGCCTTGCGCCGGCATCTTGCCGTCGGGCGTGAACATGGCCTTGCCATCGGCCAGGCCCTGCACGTAAAGCGCCTTGTCGCCCACGTAGTAATCCTTCGGCATCCGGTCGGCGATCTCGGCCGCGCTGTGGTCCTTGATCCAGCGCAGCGTCTTGACGAGCGCGTTGGCGAGCTTCTGGGCGTCCTCCTTGTGGGTGTCGAGCCAGGCCGACTGCACGTAGAAGGACGCGGCGGGGTAGGGGCCGCCCAGAGCCTCATTGGTCTTCTCCGGTGTCCGCAGGTCGATCATGACCTTGGCGGCCCCCATCTTGATCAACTGCCCCACGGTGGGTTCGGTGGTCATGCCGGCCTGGATCTGGTCCTGCTTGATGGCGGCCACGAAGGTGTTGCCGGCCCCCACGGGCAGCAGCGAGAACTCGCCGTCCTTCAGGCCGGCCCGCGCCGCGATGAAGCGGCTGAGGAAATCGGTGGACGAGCCGAGGCCGGTGACGCCGAGCGTCTTGCCCTTGAGGTCGGCCGGCGTTTTCACGTCATCGGCATGCCTGGTCGACAGCATCTCGACCTCGCCCGGCGCCTGGCTGAACTGCACGATGGCGGTGATCGACTTGCCTTTGGTTTGCAGGTCGATCGTGTGATCGTAGAAGCCGACGACACCCTGGACGGCGCCGGCCAGCAACTCGTTCTCGGCCTCGACCCCGGCCCGGCTGTTGATCAGCTCGACGTCGAGCCCCTGCTCCTTGAAGAAGCCGAGCTTTTCGCACAGCACGGCCGGCAGGTAGATCTGCTTTTCCATGCCGCCGACGATGATGCTGATCTTGTCGGCCGCCGAAGCCGCCGAACCGCCGAGCAACGCCGAGGAAAGAGCGACGGCCGCCAGGAGCACGCGTCGGCTCAGGGTCGCCTTTCGACGGACTGGCCGGCCCAGCGAGGGTTGGACGAGGGACGGGGCACCAGGGATCATGGGACGGTGTGGCGTCAGGGCGTCGTTCGTGACAGGTCGCTCGCCGCGCCGGTCATAAATGGAGGCGGTCGATCCGCCGAGCCCGGTCACCCTCCATGCTGTTCCGATCGGCCGCATGTTGTTCCTCCCCATCATTACCACGCCCGGTCTGATGCCAAGCCGTGGTCGCGGCGCCGAGCCAGGGCGATAAGGCCCTCGGCTTTCCGTTCGATGGCGACAGCATAGCGGTGCGCCTTGGCGCAGGGAAGCGGCAGCCCTCGCTTTGGCGGACTTCGACCGCATGGCTTCCCGCAAGGCGAACGGCTTCCCCACTCGATTCTATCCTGAGGTGGTCGCCTTCTCGCGTCGCGCACCAAGGTGATCGAACGGGCGGAGCCACCGTGGCACAGTCGGGTGAGCCGCTAAATGAGACAACATAGATGGGAGCTAGAGCTGTTTAGCGTGAAGGTGATCGCTAGTGATTGGTCATCCTTCCGAATCAGAAGCCCCGCATCATCGCGGGGCTTCTGCATTCGTAAGGGTGCTCTTATGAGCACCCCGTAGTCGCCCCGCACGTCTCGCACTTCAGGCAGGTGCCGTTCCGCACCATGGTGAAGTTCGCGCATTCGGGGCAGGCCTCGCCCACATAGCCCTTCATGCGGGCTTCGGCCTTCTTGTCGGCGACGCTGGCCCGCTGGCCGGCGGCGGGTTCGCTCCAGGCAAGGCCGTTCAAGGCATCGGCGGTGGCTTCCGCCAATTCCTCGACAATGTCCTGCTTGAGGGCCGTCGCCCCTTCGGTGGCATAGCCGAGCGACTGAGCCACTACGGGGGACGCGCCCCGCCGCTCGCCGTCGAGCCCCGTGCCGCCCGCCGCGGGGCCGCCCCGGACCAGCATGAAGCGGTCGGCTTTGGAGCGCACCAGCCCCTTGGACACCACCCCCGAGTCGGGCGCAGGGCGCGGCTCGCTGGCCCGGCCCTCCGTTTCGCCCTTGCCCATGGCGTCGAAGCCGAGGTCGGACGGGGTGACGTGGGCGAGGTCAGTGCGGTCGAGGTAGGAAACCGCGAGTTCCCGGAACACGTAGTCGAGGATCGAGGTCGCGTTCTTGATTGCGTCGTTGCCCTGCACCGGTCCCGAGGGCTCGAAGCGCGTGAAGGTGAAGGCCTCCACGTATTCGTCCAGCGGCACGCCATATTGCAGGCCGAGCGAAATCGCGATGGCGAAATTGTTCATCATCGACCGGAAGGCCGCGCCCTCCTTGTGCATGTCGAGGAAGATCTCGCCCAGGCGCCCGTCCTTGTACTCGCCCGTCTTGATGTAGATCTTGTGGCCGCCGACGATCGCCTTCTGGGTGTAGCCGGTGCGACGGTTCGGCAGCTTCTCGCGCCGGCCCTCGATCCGCTCCACCACTCGCTCGACGATCCGCTCCGCGATTTCCGCCACCCGGGCCGGCATGGGGGCGGCCATCAGGGTCTCGACCGCGTCCCCCTCGTCCTCTTCCGCCTCGATCAACTGGGAATTGAGCGGCTGAGACAGCTTCGAGCCGTCGCGGTAAAGCGCGTTGGCTTTCAGCCCGAGCCGCCAGGACAGCATGTAGGCTTCCTTGCAATCCTCCACCAAGGCGTCGTTCGGCATGTTGATGGTCTTCGAGATGGCGCCCGAGATGAAGGGCTGCGCCGCCGCCATCATTCGGATGTGGCTCTCCACCGACAGGTAGCGCTTGCCGGTGCGCCCGCAGGGGTTGGCGCAGTCGAACACCGCATAATGGCCGGGCTTGAGATGAGGCGCCCCCTCGAGCGTCATGGCGCCGCACACATGGATGTTGGCGGCCTCGATCTCGGCCTTGCTGAAGCCGAGCCACGGCAGCAGCTCGAAGGTGGGGTCGTCGAGCTTTTCGGCCGGCACCTTGAGCACCTCGGTCAGGAAATCGGCCCCGAGCGCCCATTTGTTGAAGGCGAACTTGATGTCGAAGGCGCTGGCGAGCGTCTTTTCCAACCCGTCGAGCTTGTCGTCCGTGAAACCCTTGGCCTTGAGGCTCGACTGGTTGACGCCGGGCGACTGCCTCAAGCTGGCGTGACCGACCGCGAAGACCTCGATCTCGGCGATCTCCGACTCGCGGTAGCCGAGCGAGCGCAAGGCTTCCGGCACCGCGCGGTTGATGATCTTGAAATAACCGCCGCCCGCCAGCTTCTTGAACTTCACCAGGGCGAAGTCGGGTTCGATGCCGGTGGTGTCGCAATCCATCACCAGGCCGATCGTGCCGGTGGGCGCCACGACGGTGGTCTGGGCGTTGCGGTAGCCGTGCTTCTCCCCAAGCGCGATGGCGCTGTCCCAGGCCGCCCTGGCATGGTCGATCAGGGCCTTGTCGGGGCAGTCGGCCCCAATCAGCGGCACCGGCGCGACGGCCAGCGCCTCGTAGCCGGATGCCTCGCCACAGGCGGCGCGGCGGTGGTTGCGCATCACCCGCAGCATCGCGTCGGCGTTCGGCGCGTAGCCCGGGAAAGCCCCGAGTTCGGCCGCCATTTCGGCCGAGGTCGCATAGCAAATGCCCGTCATGATGGCCGAGAGCGCGCCGCAGATGGCGCGACCAGCCGTCGAATCGTAAGGGATGCCCGACGCCATCAGGAGGCCACCGACGTTGGCATAGCCAAGGCCGAGCGTGCGGTACCTGTAGGACAGTTCGGCGATCTCCCGCGAGGGGAACTGCGCCATCAGCACCGAGATTTCGAGCACGATCGTCCACAGCCGCACCGCGTGCTCGTAACGACGCACGTCGATCCGCTTGGTCTTGTCGTCGCGGAACTGCAGCAGGTTGAGGGAGGCGAGATTGCAGGCCGTGTCGTCGAGGAACATGTATTCCGAGCACGGGTTGCTGGCCCGGATCGCGCCAGCCGCCGGGCAGGTGTGCCAATCGTTGATGGTGGTGTGGTATTGCAGGCCGGGATCGGCCGAGGCCCAGGCCGCGTAGCCGATCTTGTCCCAAAGGCCGCGGGCTGCGATCGTCTTGTGCGGCTTGCCGTCGAGCCGGCGTGTCAGGTCCCAGGGCTTGTCCTGCTCGACGGCGCGCAGGAAATCGTCGGTGACCCGCACCGAGTTGTTCGAGTTCTGTCCCGCCACGGTGAGGTAGGCTTCCGAGTCCCAATCGGTGTCGAACTCCGGCACGTCGACCGTGGTGTGGCCCTGCCGGGCAAGCTGCATGACGCGCTTGATCATGCCGTCCGGCACGGCGTTCTTGCGGGCCAGCTTGATTTCGCGCTTGAGGGCGGGGTTCTTGTCCGGGTTGAAGCAATCGTCCCCCGGTCCCTCGCAGTTGACGCAGGCCCGCATGATCGCCTTGAGGTGACGCCGGTTGAGCTTGGAGCCGGTCACCAGCGCGGCCACTTTTTGCTCCTCCTTCACCTTCCAATCGATGTAGGCCTCGACGTCGGGATGATCGGCGTCCACCACCACCATCTTGGCGGCGCGGCGCGTGGTGCCGCCCGACTTGATGGCCCCCGCCGCCCGGTCGCCGATCTTGAGGAAGCTCATCAGGCCCGACGAGCGCCCGCCACCGGACAGCTTCTCGTTCTCGCCGCGCAGGCGCGAGAAGTTGGTGCCGGTGCCGGAGCCATACTTGAACAGCCGCGCTTCGCGAACCCACAGGTCCATGATGCCGCCCTCGTTCACGAGGTCGTCGTTCACCGACTGAATGAAGCAGGCGTGGGGCTGAGGGTGCTCATAGGCCGAGGTCGAGGCCGTGAGTTCGCCCGTCCGGTAATCGACGTAATGGTGTCCCTGGCCGGGGCCGTCGATGCCATAAGCCCAGTGCAGGCCGGTGTTGAACCATTGCGGGGAATTCGGCGCCACCATCTGCTGGGCCAGCATGAAGCGCAGCTCGTCGTGGAAGGCGTGCGCGTCCGCCTCGGCTTTGAAATAGCCGCCCTTCCAGCCCCAATAGGTCCAGGTTCCGGCAAGGCGGTCGAACACCTGCTTGGCGGAATGTTCGGACACGAACCGCTCGCCCTCGGGCAGGGCGGCGAGCGCTTCGGTGTCCGGCACCGACCGCCACAGGAAGGAGGGGACGTCGTTCTCCTCGACGCGCTTCAACCGTGCCGGAACGCCGGCCTTGCGGAAATATTTCTGAGCCAGAACATCGGCCGCCACCTGACTCCAGGCGGCCGGGACGTCGATGTTGTCGAGCGAGAACACGACCGAGCCGTCCGGATTGCGGATCTCGCTTTTCGTGGTGCGAAACGCGATCGCCTCGTAGGGCGAGCCTGCCGTGGTCGTGAGAAGCCGTTCGATCTGCATTCCGCCGCACTCCACTTTTTCATCGCAGATTCGACAGCTTCAATTCCGACGGGGCAATTGAATCACCCGGTAGCGGTGATCGCTGCCGCCAGTCTGACCGAGAGTCAAATCGTGAACAGGCGATCGCTTAGATCAAAATATGGTGCTTATGGCGAGTCTGTGCCAGAGCACTTCCAGAGAAGGCGAAGTACAATGTCATGCTTGATTCGGCTTACAAATTCATTTGCGCCGGCTGCGACTCTGCGGCGGCTCTGCGGCGCCGCCACGATAGTTATCAACGACTCTTTGAGTGCTCTTAAGGTTAATCAATTACTTCGCCGCGTCGTCCTCACAAGCTACTAACCCGTAAATACCGGTTGCCGCTTTGATCGACCCATTCCGCGACGCCGCACCGCTTTACGCTCCGCCCCGGCCACGTCATATAGAAGCTTGATCCGGTTCCGGAACCCATCGGTACACTCATGAGCTTCAAGACCAACCTTCTCCAGGCGTTGACCTGGTGGAGCGGGCAGACCTTCGGCACGCGGTTCTACACGTGGCGGTTCGGCGAACGGGTCGGCACCGACGAATTCGGCAACATCTATTATCGCAAGCCGGGGATTGACCCGGCGCTGAAGTTTGAGCGGCGCTGGGTGATCTACGCCGGCGAAAGCGACGGGTCCCTCACCCCGCCCGGCTGGTATGGTTGGCTCCACCACACGGTGGACACGCCGCCAACCGAGGAAACCTACAAGACACCCGAATGGCAGAAGCCTTACATCCCCAACATGACGGGGACGCCCGATGCCTATCGGCCGCCTGGATCGATCCTGAAGGCTGGCACCCGGCCGCCGGCCGGAGGCGACTACGTCGCCTGGACGCCCGACTGAGCGGATCGTCCGCCCGCGCGGTTTTCCAACTTTTGACACATGGGCGAACCAAAGGCATGCGGACGGGACACGTTCGCCCCGCCATTCAGCCAAGGTCGCCGGTGTTGCCGAATCGAACCCACAATCCCGACCGTTCCCGCCGCCTCTCTTCGCGCGTGATCGCGGCCGGGGCCGTTGCGGCCCTGGTGACGTTGACCTGGTCGACGGGCGCGGAAGCCGACAAGATCAAGAACCCGATGGCGGTGTTCTCCGGCTTGGACAAGATCACCGGCCGGATCATCTCCTTCGAGGTGGCGACGGATGAAACTGTGCAGTTCGGCTCGCTGCAGGTTACGCCGCGGGTCTGCTACACGCGTCCCGCCACGGAGGCCCCGCAGACCGACACTTTTGTGGAGGTCGACGAGGTTTCGGCCGAGAAGTCCGATGC
>CALMOK010000252.1 GCA_937871825.1 uncultured Alphaproteobacteria bacterium | reverse complement strand
GGAGGGCACCGTCGCGGTCATCCGTCGAGCCTCATATCGAGCCCGGCCTCGGCCATGAAGCGCTTGGCTTCGCCGATCGTGTGCTGGCCGAAGTGGAAGATCGAGGCCGCCAGCACCGCGCTGGCCCCCCCCTGACGCACCCCGTCGACCAGGTGAGCGAGCGTTCCGACCCCGCCCGACGCGATGACGGGCACCGAAACGGCATCCGACACCGCACGGGTGAGAGCGAGGTCGAAACCGATCTTGGTGCCGTCGCGGTCCATCGAGGTCAGCAGGATCTCACCGGCCCCGAGGGCCGCGACCTCGCGGGCGTAATCGACGGCGTCGAGCCCGGTCGGGCGGCGGCCGCCGTGGGTGAACACTTCCCAGCGGGGCGGCGCGCCCTCGGGCGACACCCGCTTGGCGTCCACCGCCACCACGACGCACTGGCTGCCGAATTTTTCCGCCGCTTCCCGCACGAAGCCGCGGTCGTGCACGGCGGCCGTCATGATGGAGGCCTTGTCGGCCCCGGCGAGCAGGAGGTTGCGGATGTCCTCCACGGTGCGGATGCCGCCGCCAACCGTGAGCGGCATGAAGCAGGCCGCCGCCGTGCGCCGGACGACGTCGAACAGGATGCCGCGATCCTCATGGCTCGCCGTGATGTCGAGAAAGCAAAGCTCGTCGGCGCCCGCCGCGTCATAGGCGATGGCGCATTCCACCGGATCGCCCGCGTCCCGCAGATCGACGAAGTTGACGCCCTTGACGACCCGGCCGTCCTTGACGTCGAGGCAGGGGATGATGCGGGACTTCAGCATGGGGCGGCCCTGTCCCGGATCAGCGCCAATGCCTCCACGGGGTCGAGCCGGCCGTCGTAAAGCGACCGCCCGGTGATCGCCCCCGCGATGCGGGCGCAATCGGGCTGAAGCAGGCGCTCGACGTCGGCCAGCGAGGCGAGGCCCCCCGAGGCGATGACGGGAACCGTGATGGCGGCGGCCAGCGCCACCGTGGCCTCGATGTTGAGCCCCTTGAGGGCGCCGTCGCGCGCGATGTCGGTGTAGATCACCGCCGCCACCCCGGCGTCCTCGAACCGTCGGCCGAGGTCGGGCGCCGTGGTTCGCGAGGTGGTGGCCCAGCCCTCCACCGCCACGAAGCCGTCGCGCGCGTCGATCCCCACGGCGACCTGGCCGGGGAACAGCCGGGCGGCTTCCCGCACCAGCGCCGGATCGCGCAGCGCCGCCGTGCCGATGATGACCCGCCGCACGCCGCGCGACAGCCAGGCCTCGATCGTGCGAAGCTCGCGGATGCCGCCGCCGAGTTGCACCGGCATGCCGACGCGGCTCAGGATGCTGTCCACCGCCTCGGCGTTGACGGGTTTTCCCGCGAAGGCGCCGTCGAGGTCGACCACGTGGAGGAATTCGAAGCCCTGGGCCTCGAAGGCCGCCGCCTGGGCGGCCGGGTCGGTGTTGAACACCGTCGCCTGCGCCATGTCGCCGTGCAGGAGGCGCACGCATTCGCCACCCTTGAGATCGATCGCCGGAAAAAGGATCAAGGCCGCCACCTCAGGAAGTTGCCGATCAGGGCGAGACCCAGCTTCTGGCTTTTCTCGGGGTGGAACTGGGTGCCGGCGACGTTGTTCCGCCCGACCACCGCCGTGATGGGCCCGGCGTAATCGGCGCTCGCCACCACGTCGGCCGGGTCGGACGGCTCCAGCGCGTAGGAGTGCACGAAATAGGCGTGCAGCCCGTTCTCCCCGGTGGGGATGCCGTCGAGCAGGGCATGGGCCCGGCCCTGCCGCAAGGTGTTCCAGCCCATGTGCGGCACTTTCAGGGTTGGGTCGGCGGGCCGGATCGCCCGCACCTCGCCCGGCACCCAGCCCAAGCCCTCCGTCACGGCATGCTCGCGCCCGCGGCTCGCCAGGAGCTGCATGCCGACGCAGATGCCGAGGAACGGCTTGCCTTGGCGCCGCACCACCTCGTCCATCGCCTCGAGCAGGCCGGGCACGGCCCGCAGCCCCCGCACGCAATCGGCGAAGGCGCCGACGCCGGGCAGCACGACGCGGTCGGCGGCGCGGATGTCGTCCGGCTCGGCGCTCACCGCGACGGTGCCGGGCCAATCGGCCTCCCGGGCGGCGCGCTCGAAGGCTTTTTGGGCCGAGTTGAGGTTGCCCGACCCGTAATCGACGATGACGGCCCTCACGGGCGCGTGCCCCCGGCGTCGGGGAACATCCCGATCACGTCCCGTGAGGACGATCCGCGCGGCGCCACCGGGGCGGTAGACGGCGCGACCGGCCCGCGATCGACGGCGCGATGGTTGTGGAAGAAGGCCCGCTCGCCGTCATCCCGCCCGGCCCCCGCCACCACGGCGGCGAAATCAAAGCCGCGCCGGCGCAGCGACGCTTGGCGGATGGTGTGGCTTTCCAACCCCAGGAAAAGCTGCAGCAGGAGGAGGAGCGCGACGTCGACCTGTCGCGGCAGGTGGAGCAGCGCCACCAGCCAGGCCCCGGCGGCCACCAGCAGGATCCAGGCGACAAGCGCGATCCAGGCCCGGTGGCGCAGCAGGAACAGCGGGCCGAACAGGAAGGCCCAGCCGTTGAAGCCGTCGCGCACGAAGGCCGTCCGTTCCGCCCGCGCGGCCTCGTCGTCGACGTGTCGGGGCACATGAACCGTGTAGATCGGCATCGAATTCTTTCTCAGCCCGCGAGCGAGCCCTTGGTGGAGGGAACGCGCCCCGCCTGCCGCTCGTCAAGGCTCACGGCCGCCCGCAACGCCCGGGCGAACCCCTTGAAGCAGGATTCGGCGATATGGTGGTTGTTGCCGCCATACAGGGTTTCGACGTGCAGCGTCAGGTGCGCCTGCATGGCGAGGGCTTGGAAGAACTCGCGCACGAGCTCGGTGTCGAAGTCGCCGATCTTGGGGCAGGAAAAATGGGTGCGGAACACCAGGAAGGGCCGGCCCGAGAAATCCAGCGCCACGCGGGTCAGCACCTCGTCCATCGGCAGGTGGGCGTCGGCGTAGCGGGCGATGCCCCGCTTGTCGCCCAGGGCTTCGCGCAGCGCCTGCCCGAGCGCCAGCCCGACATCCTCCACCGTGTGGTGCATATCGACATGCAGGTCGCCGGTCGCCTCCACGGTGAGGTCGATCAACGCGTGGCGGGCGATCTGGTCGAGCATATGGTCGAAAAAGCCGATGCCGGTCGACAGCTCGGCCTGCCCGGTGCCGTCGAGGTCGACCGTGACGGCGATCTCGGTTTCCTTGGTGTGCCGCTTGACGCTGGCGCGACGCATCGGTTTCTCCGGGGATTGGCTGGCGGACGGGGCCGACACTGCTCTAGCGCGCCAGGGGGGATGCGCCAACCGGGATTGTGGGTGGTATCTTGGTTTGAGATCGGGTTGTAAGGTCCGAAAAGAGTAGTGAGCGGAGGTAGGTTTCACACCCGAATGCGGAAATGTCCGAAGCGCCGCCCAGCATCGGAAGGCAGCGACCAAGCTGTTAACGAGCTACCTGTTGCGGATTTCGAGTGAATGATGTCCGCACTGTCTGATTAAAAAATTGGGGTGGTAGCCCATTTTTACGTCTGCCATGTCATCGTGGAGGAATTCAATGTCTGACACTCTCGCCGAATTTCGGCCGCCTAAACTTTTCATCTCCTATAGCTGGACGACCCCGGATCATGAGAACTGGGTGTTGAAGCTCGCAACTGATCTTGTCGACAACGGTGTCGATGTGATCCTGGACAAGTGGCACCTCCGCGAAGGCCAGGAGGCAAACGCCTTTATGGAGCAGATGGTCAGCGATCCGACTATTACTAAGGTCGCGATGATCTGCGACAAAATCTACGTCGAGAAGGCAAACGGCCGGAGGGGCGGCGTTGGCAGCGAGACCCAGATCATCACGCCCGAGATCATGCGCAGCCATCAGCAGACCAAATACGTGGCGGTTATCACCGACCACGACGACGATGGTCGACCGTGCGTGCCAACTTACTTCGGGTCCCGTATCTTCATCGACTTTACCGAGGCATCTGACCACGCTACCGCGTTTGAGCAATTGGTCAGGTGGGTGTTCGATAAGCCGATCCACGTGCGGCCCGCCATCGGCAAGCCCCCGACCTTTCTGGCCGAGCACGAAGGGGCGATCAGGCTGACCACGGGTCCGATGCAACGTCGAGCCGTCGAGGCCCTGCGCAACGGGCGCCCCCATGCAATGGCGGCACTAAAGGAATACTTCGACACCTTCACGTCGGAACTGGAGAGGTTTCGGATAACCTTCCAGCAGGGCGACACCGACGACGTATTCACGGCGAGCATCGAGTCCTTTTTGCCTTATCGTAACGAGATAATCGACATCTTCGTGACGACCTCCTCTTATGCCGAAACGACAGAAACAAGGGAGATTGTTCACGGCTTTTTTGGCGGCCTTATCAGATATCAAGATCGAATAGAGGGGATAAACCAGCACTCAGATATCGATTTTGACAATTTCAGGTTCTTCGTTCACGAGATATTTCTGTATTGCATTGCGGCCTATCTTAAGAATGGCAGGTATGATGCCGTTACATACATGGTTGAAAAAGAATACTACTGCGGAAACACTAATTATAGAAATCAAGAAATGATCCCCTTCTATGTGTTTCGGCAGTACGTCAAGAGCTTCGAACTCAGGAATAAACGCCTTGGTCTCAAGCGGATAAATCTCCAGGCGGACGTTATGAAGGAGCGGTGCAAGGGAGGGCCCATTGATTTCCTACAACTAATGACGGCCGACTTCGTGCTGTTCCTGCGTGCGGCAATCGCCTTCAAGGGCGAGCGTAACTGGTATCCTGTCGTATGTATTCACCTCGGGCATGTATATCGGCCCCTCGAAATGTTCGCGCGGGCCAAATCGGTGGCGTTTTTTGAGCGAATCAAGCCGATGTTCGGCATCACGGACGTCACAAGCTTAAGGGCCGAGGTCGCCAGGATTGAGGGGCACCGACAGATGCTCCCCCAGTGGGATTACGAAACCTTGGAGGTCGGGCGCCTCATCAAGCCTGATCAAATCGCCACAGTTCCGTAACCCGGTATAAGCGGTTTAACCATAAGGCCCGAGAAGTAGACATGCCAAGGTTCGACTTTGGCGATTGCAACGGTTGCCCGAAGTCGAGCCCTAAACCGAGCCACGATCTGACATCGCCCCTCCCCGTCACGCCCTTGACCCGCCCGGATTGCCGGAAAATAACCCGACAGGTAAGGATCGACCCGCCCCCGACGGCGGACAGGGCGTCACCGTCCACCTCCGGGGACCGACGTTGAGGATGAACAGCATGCCCGGCAGCCAAGCATCGGCGGATTTCAACGCGCGCCTCACCGAGGTGGCGGACGCCATCGAGGCGACCCTGGACCGCCTGCTCGGGGAAGCCGGCCTGCCGGGCGAGGTGTCCCGTCCGTCACGGCTGCGCGAGGCCATGCGCTACGCCACGCTCGGGGGCGGCAAGCGGCTCCGGCCCTTTCTCCTGGTGGAAACCGCGAAACTGTTCGGCGTCGCCGGCGAGGGGCCGTTGCGGGCGGGCGCGGCGCTCGAAATGATCCATTGCTATTCGCTGGTGCACGACGACCTTCCCGCCATGGACGACGACGACCTGCGGCGCGGCCGGCCCACCGCCCATATCGCCTTCGACGAGGCGACCGCTATCCTGGCGGGCGACGGGCTGCTGACCTTCGCGTTCGACGTGATGGCCGACACCCCGACCCACCCCGACCCCCTGGTTCGCGCCACCCTGGCGGTGGGGCTGGCGCGCGCCGCCGGGCTCGGCGGCATGGCGGGCGGGCAGGCGCTCGACCTTGAGGCCGAGCGCGCCACCGCGCCGCACGAGGCGGAGGCCATCATGCGGCTGCAGGCGATGAAAACGGGCGCGCTGCTGCTCTACGGCGTCGAGGCCGGGGCCATCATGGGCGGCGCCACGCCGGCGCAGCGCGAAGCGCGCGACGATGTTGGTCACCAGCACCTCCGCCGTGACCAGCAGCGCGCCGGTCCAGGCGAGCTGCACCCAGTCGTCGAAGGCGGATCCGGCATAGGAGTAGATCGTCACCGGCAGGCTCGCCATCGGCTCGCGCAGGCTCAGCGACCAGTTGAGGTTGCCGAGCGAGGTGAACAGCAGCGGCGCGGTCTCGCCGGCCACGCGGGCCACGGCGAGCAGCAC
>CALMOK010000251.1 GCA_937871825.1 uncultured Alphaproteobacteria bacterium | reverse complement strand
CTTTGAGGGCGACCTCGAGGCGAACCGGTCGCGCGGCGTGCGCAATCTAGTGGCGGACGTCAAGCTGCTGCAGGGCGACCTCGCCGAAGCTTGGCGCGAGGGATCCACGGACTACGCGACGGTTGCCATGCGGTTCGACGCCCGCGACACGATGGTGGACCGCGCGAGTGGACGCGTGGTGTCGGGCGACGCGAATGGCCGGACGGCGGTTGCCGAACTCTGGACCTTCCGTCGCGACAATGGCGGACCCTGGCTGTTGTCGGGGCTGCAGCAGGCGGCGTGATCGGCCGATCTGCCGGTTCGGAGGGCGGTTCTCAGCCCTGAACTATTCGCCGTAGGGCACCCAGATGTTCTTGATCTGGGTGGCGCGGCGAAGGTAGTCGGTGCCCTGCCCTTCCGGGTTCGCCAACCAATCCCGTCGACGCCCGTCGCCGACCCAGGTTGCCTTGAGGTTGGAGGCCGACGCCTTCTCCACCATGGCGCTGCCCGGTGCCCCGCCCATGTACCAGAGCGCCGCCACCTCGTGGTGCTCGGCCAAAACCTTGGCCAGCGTATCCCTGTCGCCGGTGACGATATTGACGACGCCTTCCGGCACGTCGCTCGTGTCCAGCACCTGGTAGAAATCCGTCGCGACCAGCGGAGAAGTCGTCGATGGAACCACGACGGCGCAATTGCCCATGGCGATCGACGGCATCAGCAACGACACCATGCCGAGCAGCGGTGCCTCGTCGGGGCAGACGAGGCCCATCACCCCGAAAGGTTCGTTCATCGCCAGGGTCACGAAGCGCGACCGGGTCTGGTGGACGCGCCCATCGTACTTGTCGGCCCAGGCGGCGTAGAAGAAGATGCGACCCACCGCGACGGCCACCTCGCGCCGCGCGGCCTCGGCCGACGAGCCCGCCGTCCTCACGAGCCGCGCCTCGAACTCCTCCGACCGGGCCGAAAGGTTTTCCGCCACGTAGTAAAGCACCTGGGCGCGGTTATGCGCCGTGGCGGCGCTCCAGCCGCCCGCCTTGGAGGCGGCTTCCACGGCGTTGCGGATGTCCTTGCGGCTCCCAAGGCCGGCTTGGCCGACCGGGGCGCCCGTCGACGGGTTCCGCACCGTGTAGCTGTAGCCCGAATCAGGCCGGACCTGCTTGCCACCGACATAGAGCTTGGCCGTCCGATCGATGCCCGGCATGCCGGCGCCCGCCTCGACCGCCTCGGCTTCCGCCGGCAGGGCGGAGAGCTTCTGCGTGTCCGCCTCCCCGTTGGACGGCAGGTTTTTGGCCCAGTCGGCCACCAGGTATTCAGCAAGCCCCTCGCGCCCACCTTCCCGCCCGAACCCGCTTTCCCGATAGCCTCCGAAGCCCGCGGCAGCATCGAACAGGTTGGTTGAATTGATCCACACCACACCGGCTTTGACCTTCGCCGCCACGTCAAGGGCAAGGTTGATGTTTTCCGACCAGATCGAGGCGGCCAGCCCGTAGCGCGTGTTGTTGGCGAGTTGAATGGCCTCGTCGGGGGTGCGGAACGTCATCGCCACCGCGACGGGGCCGAAGATCTCGACTTCGGCGATGGTTGAAGCGGGCGCGACGTCCGTGAACAATGTCGGAGGAAAGAAGCAGCCCTTGTCGGGCACCGCGCCGCCGGCCTGGAACAGGGTCGCGCCCTCGGCTTCGCCCTTGGCGACGAGGTCGCGGATGCGCTGCAACTGCACCGGGGCCACGATGGCGCCGACGTCGACGGATTTGTCCAGCGGATCGCCCATCCGCAAGCTTGCCATGCGGCGCTTGAGCTTGGCGTAGAAGCGGTCCGCCGCGCCTTCCTGGACCAGGACGCGGGACCCCGCGCAACAAACCTGGCCCCCGTTGAACCAGATGGCGTCGACCACGCCTTCAACAGCGCCGTCGAGGTCGGCATCGTCGAAAACGATGAAAGGAGACTTGCCGCCGAGTTCCAGGCTGAGTTTCTTGCCCGAACCCGCCGTCTGCTCGCGGATTGTCCGGCCGACCTCGGTCGATCCCGTGAACGCCACCTTGTCGACGCCGGGATGGGCGACCAGCGCCGCCCCCGTCGCCCCGTCGCCGCACACGATGTTGACGACGCCCTTGGGCAGGCCAACCTCGCGGCAGATTTCGGCGAAGGCCAGCGCCGTCAGGGGCGTGAATTCCGCCGGTTTCAGCACCACCGTGTTGCCGGCGGCCAGCGCGGGCGCGATCTTCCAGGCCAGCATCAGCAGCGGGAAATTCCATGGGATGATCTGGCCGCACACGCCCACCGGGCCGTGCCCCGGAAACTCGCTCTCGATCAGTTCGGCCCAGCCGGCATGGTGGTAGAAGTGCCGCGCCACCAGCGGGATGTCGATGTCGCGCGACTCCCTGATCGGCTTGCCGTTGTCCAGGGATTCGAGAACCGAGAAAAAGCGCTCGCGCTTCTGGATCTGCCGGGCCAAGGCGTACAGGTAGCGCGCCCGGACGTGGCCGGGCATAGCCGACCAGCCTGCAAGCGCCGCGCGCGCCGCCTCGACGGCCCGCCCGACGTCGGCGGCCGATCCCTGGACCACCTCGGCCAGCGGCGCGCCCGTCGCGGGATCGTCCACGGTGAACGTCCGTCCGTCGGGCGTCGGCTCGAACACGCCGTCGATGAAATGGCCGAACCCGCCGGCGTGCCCTGCCAGCCAGTCCCTCACGATGTCGGCCGCTTCCGGCGCAGGACCGTACTCCATGGTTTCGAGGATCTCTTTGACGGATGGGGTGGAAACTTGGGGCATGGGGGATCCTCGTGGCTCGCCGGCTTGGCGCGGCGGTTTCACGGTTGTTGGGTTCACGCCATGGCGTGGTGGGACGCGCTGGCGTAGTGGCCGGTCACGTAATGCTCGATCTGTCGTTCGATGTCGGCCAGCATGGAGCTCGCGCCGATGCGGAAAAGATCGGGCTGGAGCCAGGGATGGCCGAGTTCCTCCTTCATGAGGATGAGCCACGTCAGGGCGTCCTTGGCGGTCTTGAGGCCGCCCGCCGGCTTGAAGCCGACCTTTTCCCCCGTGAGGTCCCCATAATCGCGCAGGGCGCGGATCATGGTGAGGCTGACCGGCAGCGTCGCGTTGACGTCTTCCTTGCCGGTGGAGGTCTTGATGAAATCGGCCCCCGCCTGCATGGCCACCATGCTGGCCTTGTAGACGTTGCGAAGCGTCTTGAGATCGCCCGTGCCGAGGATGGCCTTGAGGTGGGCCGCCCCGCAGGCTTCCCGCATGGCCGCCACCTCGTCATAGAGCGCCTGCCATTCGCCGAGCAGGGCGTGCGAACGGGTGATCACGATGTCGATCTCGCCCGCCCCCTGGTCGACCGCGTAGCGGATTTCGGCGAGCCGCTGCGGCAAGGGCGTCAATCCCGCCGGAAAGCCCGTCGCCACGGAAGCGACGGGAATGGTCGAGCCGCGCAGGGCCTTCACGGCCGGCCCCACCATCGTGGGGTAAACGCAAACCGCGCCAACCGTCGGGGGAGTGTCGGCGAGGCCCAAAGCCTCGACGAGGTCGTCCCGGATGGGACGGCGGGCCTTGGCGGCGAGCCGCTGCACCCGGCCGGCGGTGTCGTCGCCCGCCAGCGTCGTGAGGTCGATGCAGGTGACGGCTTTCACCAGCCACGCCGCCTGATAGGCTTTCTTGACCGACCGCCGGGTTCCCATGGTGGCGGCCCGCCGTTCGGTGGCGCTGAGGTTGACCTGGGTGGCCTCAAACCATTCAGGCTTCAGCCCCGTGCCGGGGTTGCGGTGGGTGGCGAAGGAATGCGGCACCAGGGCCCTGACGGATTGGAGCAGCGTCTTCGGCTCGCTCGCCTCGGGCGTGGTGGTGACAGAATGGCTTGCGGCGTCATCCATGGATCTTCTCCCAAAGTTGCAGGGGTTCGAGGATGCGGGAATGGTCAAACGACGATGAACCGCCCGTTGAATTTCGCGCGCACGTCGGCAGCCCCGTCGGCCGCGTTGGTGATCAGGGTATCGAACGCGTCAAGGTCGGCGAAGGGCGCCGGCTTGACCTTGCCGAGCTTGCTTCCGTCCGCCACCAAGCAGCGCGCCACCGCCATCCGCAGCACGGCCTGCTTCACGGCGACCTCGTGGAAGTTGGAACAGCTCACACCCTTTTCGGCATGGATGCCGCCGGCGGACAGGAACGCCTTGTTGATGCCCACCCGGCTCAAGGTCGCCAGCCCGTCATCCACCGCAAAGGAGGCCGACGACGAGTTGTAGAGCCCGCCCAGCATGATCAGCCGGACCTTCGGGCGGGCCGCCAGCGGAACCGCCACGTTGAGGGCGTAACACACCACCGTGATGGCGAGTTCGGGCCGGATGTGCTTGACGAGGTAGGGCACCGTCGTCCCGCAATCGAGGAAAACGGTATCGTCGTCCTCGATGGTGGCGGCGGCCCGCGCGCAAACCGCCTCCTTGGCGGCCGAATGCGCCCCCTGCTCCTGCGCCATGACGTAAGGGGCGTCCGGCGCGCGGGGCACGATATAGCCCCCGAGATATCCGAAACGATCCGGCATCAGGGCGATGTCGCGGCGCACCGTCATCTCGGACACGCCGAGCCGCTCGGCCGCTTCACGCAGGTGCAGCACGCCGGACCTGTTCAAGGCCTCGGCCAGGGCGCCCAGGCGCAGTCCACGTCGGTCGGTTTTCGCCGACGGAGACGCCTTCGGGCTATGCGGCAGCAGTGCGGACACTCTTGACGGCTCCCGTCACTGATGTAATGTTCACAATGGTTGTGATACAATCGTAACAAAATTGCAAGCCGATTTCCAAGCGGCTTTTGGGGGAACGTCATGCTCAAACTTCTATCGTCCGCCGCGATGGCCCTGGTCCTGTCGCTCGGCACCGCGAGCGCGGAAGGCCCGCTCGACACCGCCAAGGTCCGTACGGACCTGACCGCGAAGGCCACCGGCAAGACCTATTCGATCGCCACGGTGGTGAAGGTCGACGGGATCGCCTGGTTCGACCGCATGCGCGAGGGTGTCAAGCAGTTCAAGGCCGACACCGGCCAGGACACCTGGGAGGTCGGACCGAGCGCGGCGGACGCCGCCGCCCAGGTCGAGATCATCGAGAACCTGATCGCCCAGGGCGTTGACGCCATCTGCGTGGTGCCCTTCTCGGTCGAGGCTGTGGAGCCCGTGCTCAAGAAGGCGCGCGACCGCGGCATCGTGGTGATCTCGCACGAAGCCTCCAACATCCAGAACGTCGATTTCGACGTCGAAGCCTTCGACAACAAGGCCTACGGCGCGAAGCTGATGGAAGTGCTGGGCAAGCAGATGGGCGGCAAGGGCAAATATGTCGCCACCGTGGGCAGCCTCACGTCGAAATCCCAGAACGAGTGGATCGACGGCGCGGTCGAGTACCAGAAGAAGAACTTCCCCGACATGGCGCTGGCCACCAACCGCTTGGAAACCTACGACGACGCCAACCAGGACTACAACAAGTTGAAGGAGGCCCTGACGACCTACCCGGACGTCACCGGAATCCTGGGCGCCCCCATGCCGACCTCGGCGGGCGCCGGCCGCCTGATCGCCGAGCGCAATCTCAAGAGCAAGGTCTTCTTCTCCGGCACCGGGCTCGTGTCGGTGGCGGGCCAGTACTTGAAGAACGGCGACATCAACTACATCCAGTTCTGGGATCCGGCCGCGGCCGGCTATGCCATGAACGAACTCGCCGTCATGGTGCTGCAGAAGAAGAGCGCCGACATCAAGGCGGGACTCGACCTCGGCCTGCCGGGCTACAACAGCCTGCTGGTGCCGGACGCGGCCAAATCGAACCTGCTGTTCGGCGCCGGATGGGTCGGGGTCAACAGCGCCAACATGGCGGACTACAACTTCTGACGATCGCGCTTCTCCGGCGCGGTTCGCCCAGTCATGACTGACGGTTTGATCGAGTTGCGCCATGTCGGCAAGCGGTTCGCGGGCATCCGTGCGCTTGACGACGTGTCGCTGACGGTGCGCCGGGGCGAGATCCACTGCCTGGCGGGGGAGAACGGCTCCGGCAAGTCGACGATCATCAAGGTCATGTCGGGCGTCTACCAGCCCGACGAAGGCGACATCCTCATCGACGACGCGTCCGTGAAGCGGATGACGCCGGCCGAGTCGGTCGGGCGTGGCATCCAGGTCATCTACCAGGACCTGTCGCTGTTCGGGAACCTCAGCGTCGCCGAGAACCTGGCGATGAACCGCTACTTGAAGGAGGGCCGCCGCGCGGTGCGCTGGGGCGAAACCCGGCAGATCGCCCGCGCGGCGCTCGACCGGCTCGGCGTCGAGCTCGACCTCGCCGCCGATGTCGAAAGCCTGCCGACCTCGGCCCGTCAGATCGTCGCCATCGCCCGCGCCCTCCAGGCCGAGGCGCGGCTCATCATCATGGACGAGCCCACCACGGCGCTCACCCGCAACGAGGTCGAGCGATTGCTCGACATCACCCGCACGATCCAGCGCGACGGCATCGCGGTTCTGTTCGTCAGCCACAAGATGCGCGAGATGCTGGAAATCAGCGAGCGGCTGACCGTGATGCGGAATGGGAAGGTCGTGGTGCAAGGCCCGATCGGCGACTTCACCGAAGCCTCCATCACCCGGCACATGACCGGCCACGACCTCAGCCATGAAACCTATCGGCGCCCGGCCGTCACCGAGACGGTGCCACCCCGGGTCGCCGTGGAGGGGCTGACGGTGCCGGGCGCCGTGGCGGGCGTCGACCTGACGCTGCGCCCCGGCGACATCATCGGCCTGTCGGGCCTGATCGGCTCGGGCCGCACCGAACTCGCGCTCGCGCTGTTCGGCATGCGGCCCGACCATGGCGGCACCATCCGCATCGACGGAAAGGAGGCGCGCCTCCGCACCGTGGGCGACGCCATCCGCCATGGCATCGCCTATGTGCCGGAAGACCGCCTGAGCGAAGGGCTGTTCCTCACCCAGTCGGTGTCCCGCAACATGCTGGCGAGTTCGCTCGACGCAGTGACGCGCGGCTTCACGGTGGACCGCGCCCGCGCCGCCACCGTCAGCGACGGCATGATCGACGCCATGCAGATCGCCACGCGCAGTGGCGAAACACCCGTCGGCTTCCTGTCGGGCGGCAACCAGCAACGGGTGGTCATCGCCCGCTGGCTGCTCACGCAAGCGCGCGTGCTGATCCTCAACGGCCCGACGGTGGGCGTCGACGTGGGTTCGAAGGCGGAAATCCACCGCATCATCCGCGATCTCGCGACGGAGCGTGGGTTGGCGGTGCTGATGATCTCGGACGACGTGCCGGAACTGCTGCAGCATTGCAACGCCATCCTGCTGATGCATCGCGGGCGGATCGTGCAGCGGTTCGAGGGCGGCACCGCGACGGAAGACAGCATGGGCGCCGCCCTGAAAGCCCTGAGGTAGCCACGCCCGTGTCCCTTCTCCGCCGTCCCGAAACCATCGTGGCCTTGGTGCTGCTGGCCGCCATGCTGGGCATCGGCTTCGTCAATCCCGCTTTCTGGAGCCTCGACAACCAGTTCGGGCTGCTCAAAAGCAACGTCATCACCGGCATAATGGCGCTCGGCGTCCTGCTGGTGATGATCTCGGGCGGCATCGACGTGTCGTTCCCGGCCTTTGCGGCCGCCGCCATGTACCTCACCGTGCATGGGATGGTTCAAACTGGCTACACCGGCGTGGCGATCCCCTTCGTGGTGGCGACGCTGATCGGCCTCGCGCTCGGCGCCTTCAACGCTTTCTGCATCCGCGCCTTCCGCATGATCCCGCTGATCGTGACGCTCGGCACCGCCAGCGTGGTGCGCGGCCTGCTGCTCGGCCTCGTCGGCACCAGCGTGATCAACATCAACAAGATGCCGCCCCAGCTGATCGAGTTCGGCCGCACCGACATGATCGACATCACCCACACCGACGGAACGCGCTTCGGCCTCACCGCCATGATCCTGGTCTACGGCGCGCTGGCGCTCGGCGTGCACCTGGTGCTGCGCTACACGATGATCGGCCGCAGCCTCTACGCCTACGGGGGCTCGCCCGAATCGGCCTCGCGGGTCGGCTTCGACACCCGCAAGACGCTGCTGTTCGCTTATTGCACCGCCGGGGCGCTCGCGGGCTTCGCGGGCCTCCTCCACGCGTCGCTGATCTGGCTCGCCAATCCGCGCGACTTCGTGGGCTTCGAGCTCGACGTGATCGCCGCCGTCGTGCTGGGCGGGGCCAGCATCTTCGGGGGGCGCGGCAGCGTGGTCGGCACGCTGCTCGGCGTCTTCCTGCTGATCATGATCAAGAACAGCCTCATCCTCATGCACATCGACACGACCTGGCAGCAGGTGGTGGTGGGCGCGATCATCGTGTGCTCGACGGCGCTGACCGCCTGGCGCGACCGCAAGCGCGTGGGTTGACCCGGCATGGCTCTCAAAACAACCCCGACCGACGCCCCCGCGACAACGCCAGCACCGCCCAAGACGGGCGGGGACTTGCGCCGCTTCTTCAACCAGCATGACAACATCGTCCAGCTCGTGGCGATCACCGCGCTGGTTTTCGTCGTCATGGCGGCGCTCAGCCCCGACAAGTTCCTGCGCTACTACAACTTCGAGTCGATCAGCTTCATCTTTCCCGAGCTCGGCCTGCTATCGATCGCCATCATGCTGGCGATGCTCACCGGGGGCATCGACCTGTCGATCGTGGGGGTCGCCAACTTGGCGGCCGTGCTGGCCGGAACGCTGTTCCACCACCTCGCCCCCGGGGCTTCGGCCGGGCTGGGGCTCGGGTCCGCGCTGCTCGGCATCGGGTTGGCGCTGGTGGTGGGCCTCGTGGCCGGCGCGCTGAACGGCTTCCTGATCGCCCGGCTGAAGATCACGCCGATCCTCGCCACGCTCGGCACCAGCCAGGTCTTCACCGGCCTCGCCCTGGTGTTGACGGGTGGCCCTGCCCTTGTCGGGTTTCCGGCCAGCTGGACGTTTATCGGCAACGGCAAGCTGTTCGGGGTGGCTTTCCCCTTCATCCTCTTCGCGGTGTTGGCGGCGGCCATCGGCTTCGTGCTGTCCCGCACGGCCTTCGGCACCCGGCTGATGCTGATCGGCACCAACGCCAAGGCGGCGGTGTTCGCCGGGCTCGACACCGACCGCATCGTGTTCCAATCCTACGTGCTGACGGGGCTGCTCGCCAGCATCGCCGGGCTGATCCTGTCGGGGCGCACCAACGCGGCGAAATCCGACTACGGCAACTCCTACCTGCTGCAGGCCGTGCTTGTGGCGGTGCTCGGGGGCACCAACCCGGCCGGCGGGCGCGGCAGCGTGC
This sequence comes from uncultured Alphaproteobacteria bacterium, assembly GCA_937871825.1. Classification (GTDB taxonomy): domain Bacteria; phylum Pseudomonadota; class Alphaproteobacteria; order Rhizobiales; family Beijerinckiaceae; genus Lichenihabitans. The sequence goes on along the minus strand of CALMOK010000251.1, from coordinate 21,153 downwards.
TCGGCGTGTCCATCGCCGTGCTGGCGCTGATGCTGCTATCCTCGGGCTTCCAGATCCTGCGGTTCAGCAATTTCCTGATCGACTTTATCTGGGGCGGCTTCCTGCTGCTCGTCATCGCCATCAACGTCGCGCGCAACCGCAAACGTCTCGGATAGGAGGCAGGCCTTGCCAACAACCGAACTCAGCCTCGAACGCGGCTTCTTTGGCGAAGCCGAACGGGTGATCCTGCGCGTCGGCGCGCTCACCGCCAGCCTGTTCCGATATCACACGGGGGTGGAGGCGATCCGCATCGCCAACCCGCGCGGCCATGTGGTCGTGCTGCCCTACATGGGCCAGATGGTATGGTCCGCCGCCTTCGACGGGGTCGACCTTGCCATGGGGAGCATGTTCGACGCGCCCCGCCCCGCCCGGACCATCGTGGAAACCTACGGCTGCCTCGCCTATCATGCCGGGCTGCTCCGCAACGGCGTGCCGGGCGCGGGCGACACCCACCCGCTGCACGGCGAAATGCCCTGCATGCCGATGGACAAGGCCGGCCTCGAACACGGGTCGGACAGCGCGGGAGCCTGGATCGCCGTCACGGGCGAGCGCGACTACGCGATGGGGTTTGGTGCCCATTACCGGGCGACCCCGCGCGTGGTCTTGCGGGCCGACGCCGCGACGTTCGACATCGTGATGAACGTGGAAAACCTGTCGGCCGCGCCGATGGACCTCATGTACATCGCCCACGTGAACTTCGCCTTCGCGGAGGGCGCCCGCGTCGTGCAGCCGGTTCCCTTCGACCCGGCCCATGTCGTCACCCGCACCGCCGTGCCGGGCCACGTGACCCCGACGGAAGATTACCGCGCGTTTCTGACCGAACTCGCCGCCGATCCGGCCCGCATGGAAGTGCTGGACGAGCCGGCCCGCTACGACCCCGAGCAGGTGTTCTACATCAAGGGCCTGGAGCCCGGCGCCGACGGGCTCGCCCACTTCATGCTGGTGAGGCGCGAAGGGGATGGGTTCACGATCTGCTACGACCCCGTGGCCATGCCCCACACGATCCGCTGGATCCTGGCGAACAGCGACCAGCGCGTCGCCGCCTTCGCCATGCCGGGCACCTGCGAGCCCGAGGGCTACACGGCGGAGAAGCGCAAGGGCCACGTCCGCACCCTCGACGGGGAAGCGAGCGAGACATTCACGACGCGGCTCGGCTACGTTGACGCCGCTGCCGCGACCGCCCTCGCCAAAACCATCGCCCAGCCTCGAAAGGACGCCCGGACATGACAGGACGCATCGCCGTCATCGGCAGCAACATGGTCGATCTCGTCACCTATGTGGCGCGCATGCCGGTGCGGGGCGAAACCGTCGAGGCGCCATCCTTCGAGATGGGCCACGGCGGAAAGGGCGCCAACCAGGCTGTCGCGGCCGCCAAGCTCGGTGCCGACGTGATGATGGTCACCAAGGTCGGCGACGACATGTTCGCCGACAACACGATCCGCAACCTCGCGGGCTTCGGGGTCGACACCCGCCACGTCGTCAAGGTGCCGGGCCGCTCGAGTGGGGTCGCCCCCATCATGGTGGAGCCGTCGGGCGAGAACTCCATCCTGATCGTCAAGGGCGCCAACGCCGACCTGTCGCCCGACGACATCGACCGGGCGGCCGACGATCTCAAGGGCTGCGCCCTCATCCTGCTGCAGTTGGAGATCCCGGTCGAGACCGTTTATGCCGCAATCGAGTTCGGGGAGCGGAACGGCATTCCGACGCTGCTCAACCCGGCACCGGCCGTGACCACCCTCGACCCCGAAAAAATCCGGCACGCGACCTTCCTGGTCCCCAACGAAACCGAGCTCGGCATCCTGTCCGGCCTGCCAGTCGATACGATGGCCGAAGTCGAGGTGGCGGCCCGGAGCCTGATCGCCAAGGGCATCGGCACCGTGATCGTGACCCTGGGGGCAAGGGGCGCCCTGCTGGTGACGGCGGACAAGGCCACCACGATCGCGCCGATCACCGTCGCGCCGGTCGACACAACGGGCGCGGGAGACGCCTTTATCGGCAGTTTCGCCCGCTATTTCGTTGACGGCGGCGACTTGGCCGCCGCCCTCCACAAGGCCGTGCGCTACGCCGCCGACTCGATCACCCGACGCGGCACCCAGCGGGCTTATGCGACGGAAGCCGAGTTCTCCGCCTTCCTGGCGCGCGCCGGCGGCTGACGCCACTTCATGCCGCCTGCCGGAACCGGGGTGGAGGCGGGCCGTTGTTGCGGCATGGATGCGGATCAAGACCAACCAACCTCGGCGGCCGGTGAAGGCTTGCCAACCGACGACCGGCCGGCCCCAGAGGGGGTTGGCATCTCTCTGATGATCACCAAACGGCAGAAAGCGTCGTTGCACGAACGCGGTTTTTCGGACGAGGCGATCCGCGAGATGACACCCGCCGAGGCCCACAAGCATCTGGGCGTTTGATGGCGGTCGGTGTTTCCGATGTCAGGCTTTCATCGATTGGCTGGTGATCCGGGCCGTGACCCGGTAGGCGGTCACCAGCGCGCCCAGCCCGAAGAGCGCCGCCCCGAAAGCGATGCCCATCTGTCCGCCTTCCACGCCTGCATAGGCCGCACCGAGCGTGACGAAGGGGATCGTACCAAGCGTGGCGCGACCCCAGTTGAAAACCAGCGACAGGAAGGGGAAGCCGAGGTTGTTGAACGACGCGTTGGCCACGAACAGCAGGCCGATGAACAGCCAGGCCGACACGCCGAAATGGCAGAAGAAGACGATGTAGCGGCTGGACTCGGCCGAAACATTGAAGACGCCCACGATCAGGGGCGCGCAAAGCGCCAGAACTGCCCAGACCGCCAGCACGTAGATCACCGTGAGCAGGAAGGATTGGGTCAGGGTCTGCTTGACGCGGTCGAAGCGCCCCGCCCCGAGGTTTTGCCCCAGGATGGGGCCGACCGCGCCCGATAGCGCGAAGATGACGCCAAAGGCGACGGGCACCACTCGATCGGTGATGGCGGTCGCCGCGACGGCCGCCTGACCGAATTTCGCGAAGACGTGAAGCACGTAGCTGTTTCCCACCGGCGTCGCCAGGTTGGTGGCGATCGCCGGCAGGGCGATGCCCATCACGGGCCGGAACTCGCCCTGGAGGGTCTTGATGTCGGGTTTTGCCACGAGGTCATGGATCCGCACCGCACCGTAGTAGCCGAAGCCCAGGAACACGAAGCGGGCGATCACCGTCGACATGGCGGCCCCGTAGACGCCGAAATGCAGGCCGAAGATCAGGATGGGATCGACGATGCCGGTGATGATCCCGCCCGCGAGGGTCACATACATGGCGCGGCGGGCGTCCCCCGTGGCGCGCAGGATGCCCGACAGCACGATGCCGGCCGCGAACGGGATATTTGCCGGCAGCGTGATCTGGAGGAACCGCTCGGCCACGTCGCGCGTCGCGCCTTCGGCCCCGAGCGTGGTGAGGATGGGCCGCACGAAGATCACGGCCGCCAGCGACACGAGGGCGCTGAACAGGCAGGCGTGGACGAGGCCGGCGCCGGCGATCCGCCTGGCCTTGGGCCGGTCCCCCGCCCCGAGCGAGCGCGCCACCAGCGCCGTGACGGCGATGGTCAGCCCGATGTTGATCGACACGGGATAGAACAGGACCTGGGTGGCGAAACCCACGGCGGCGGTGAGGTCCGTCTGCTGCAGCCGCGACACGTAAAGGAGCGACAGGAAATCCACCACGAAGATGGCGATGACGCCAACCGTGCTGGTGCCGGTCATGACGAGCACGTGGCGCAGGATGGAGCCTTCGATGAACTTGGCCCGGAAGGCGGGCGGCGCGGCTGTCTGCGCGCCGGTGGACTTCGTGGTTCCCCCAGCGGGATCGATCGTTGTGGCGTTCACCTTGGCGACTCTCTTCGATCGGTCGACGAAACGGATGGATGGAACAGGATGCGCATCCTTGGATGGAGCCGGGCTGGTCGCACCGGGCAATCGGGTGGAAAGGAGAATGGGTCGAGAAAGGCCGTACCGATTACCGACACGCCGGCCTTGGTTGGGGCTGGCGAGGAGGCCCCACGGCGCCATAGCGGAAGATGGCCGCACAAACAACAACGGGACGCCGGCCGTGGATCGCCGCGGCACCCACCATCCTGGGCCGGCCGACGTGCAGCGCCCGCCCTCGTTCCCCGGAGCCGTGCGCCGATCGCGTGGCGACCCTGCGCCAGCATTGGCTTGACCCTACGGACGGCTTCGCCCACAACCCTCTCGGGCAACCACGTGGACAGTTGAGATGAGCAAGCCGCCGCTGTTAATCCTGCTTTGTGCACCGCGCGGCTTCTGCGCCGGCGTGATCCGGGCGATCGACGCGGTGGAGCGGGCCCTCAGGGTTTACGGGGCGCCGGTCTATGTGCGGCACGAGATCGTGCACAACAAATATGTGGTGGAAAGCCTCAAGAAGAAGGGCGCGGTGTTTGTCGAGGAACTCGACGAGATCCCGCCCACCAACGCTCCCGTGATCTTCTCGGCCCATGGCGTGCCCAAGGCCGTTCCGCAGCACGCGTCCGAGCGCAACCTGTTCGCCATCGACGCCACCTGCCCGCTCGTCACAAAGGTGCACCGCGAAGCCGAGCTTCACTTCCGGCGCGGGCACACCATCATCCTCGTCGGCCATGCGGGCCATCCCGAGGTGGTGGGCACGCTGGGCCAACTGCCGCAAGGCGCGGTGGTGCTGGTCGAAACCATCGCCGACGTGGATCGCCTCGCCGACACGGCCGGGCCAGAGTTCACCCGCAACCCCCTCGCTTTCGTGACCCAGACGACGCTGTCGGTCGACGACACCCAGGGCATCGTGGAGGCGCTGAAGCGACGGTTCCCCGACATTGTCGGCCCCCACAAGGAGGACATCTGCTACGCCACCACCAACCGGCAGGAGGCCGTGAAGCAGATCGCCCATAAGGTCGACGCCATGCTGGTCGTGGGCTCGGCCAATTCGTCGAACTCACAGCGCCTCAAGGAAGTGTCCGAGCGCGCCGGTTGCCGCAACAGCCAACTCGTTCTGCGGGCGGCCGACATCGATTGGTCGCCGCTCGGCGCGATCCGCACGATCGGCATCACGGCCGGCGCGTCTGCGCCGGAAGTGCTCGTCGAGGAAATCATCGACGCCTTCGCGGAACGTTACGAGATCGAGGTGGAAACGGTCGCCACCACGCAGGAAACCATGTTCTTCCCGCTGCCGCGCGAATTGCGCGAAGTAACCGATCGGGTGGCCTGACCACCGGACCAGGCCGACGAGAATGAAAGGCGCCTCACCATGACCACCGCCAACGGGCGAACCGCCGATCATTCGGTCGATACCCTGTTTCTGGAGCGCTGGTCCCCTCGCGCCTTCGACGGGCGAGGCATTTCAGGAGCCGAGGCGATGTCGCTCTTCGAGGCGGCCCGCTGGTCGGCCTCGTCCTATAACTCGCAGCCTTGGCGCTTTCTTTACGCTCGACGCGACACCCCCCAGTGGGAGCCCATGCTGAGCCTGCTGAATCCGTCCAACCGGTCCTGGGCCGAACGGTCGGCCTTGCTTGTCGTCGTGGTGTCGAATTCATTGATGTCGGTACCCGGCAAGGACAAGCCGGTCCCTTCGCACAGCCACTCCTTCGACACCGGGGCGGCTTGCGCCAGCCTCGCCCTCCAGGCGACCCGCATGGGGCTGCAAGCCCACGGCATGGTGGGCTTCGACATGGAACGCGCGTTCACCGAACTCAATGTTCCGGTTGGACATCGGGTCGAGGCCGCGTTCGCCGTCGGCCACATCGGTGACAAGTCGGTCCTGCCGCCCGAGCTTCAGGCCCGCGAAATGCCCAACGCGCGGCAGCCGGTCGCCTCATTCACCTTCGAGGGCGGCTTTCCGCCGGGCACCGGCTAGGCGACTTCGGCTCTAAACCAGGCTGCCTCAAGGTGTTCCGAGCTGGGGCGCAAGGTGCCAAAGCCGCGCGATGGCGAGGCCGAGCACGGCGAGCAGTGCCGCGATGAAACCCGCCAGGGCTGGCCAGCCCGCTGCACTCCAGAACAGGCCGCCGAGCGAGCCGAGCAGGCTCGACCCAAGGTAATAGGACAGCAGGTAGAGCGAGGCCGCCTTTCCCTTGGAGGATCCGGCCAAGCGCCCCACCCAGCCGCTCGCGACGCCGTGCCCGGCAAAGAAGCCGAGGGTGAACAGGGCGATGCCGAGCACGATCGTCCAAAGGGCAGCCGCCAGGGTAAGCCATAATCCAATGGCCGACAGCGCGAGGCTGGCGGCCATCACGGGTGCCCGTCCGACCCTGTCGGCCGCCACGCCGGCCAGCGTCGCCGCCAGGGTTCCAAGCGCGTAGAGACTGAACACGAGGCTGCTCTGCCCCTGGGAAAGGGCGTAGGGCGGCGCTTGAAGCCGAAAGGCCGCGTAGTTGTAGAGCGTGACGAAGCCGCCCATCAGCAGGGCACCGCATAGGAACAGCCAAGCCAACCCCGGCCGTGCCACCAACTGCGACAGGCCCCTCACCTGCAGCCGCAATCCGCCGCGCGGCTCAAGGGTGAAGTTTCGAGATAACGGCAAGAGGACCGCGAAGCCGATGGCAAGGCACAGGCCCAGCACCCCGACGGTGCCGACGGCGGCGCGCCAGCCGAAATGTTGGGCGACGACCCCGGTGACGATACGCCCCGCCATGCCGCCGATGGCCGTCCCGCCCACGTATAGCCCCATGGCGAAACCGAGGCTGCGAGGGTGAATCTCCTCGGCGAGATAGGCCATGGCGATGGCCGGCGCCCCGCCAAGCGCGACCCCTTCCAGGGCACGCCCGAGCAGCAGCATGGGCCAGTTCGGCACGAAGGCGATCGCGATGTTGATCAGGGCCGCCCCGACCAGCGACGCCGCCATGACCCCCTTGCGACCGAACCTGTCCGACAAGCCGCCGGCGATCAGGATCGCAAAGGCGAGACATCCCGTGGCGAGCGAAACCGACAGCGAGGCTTGCGCGGCATCAATGCCGAAATCGGCGCTGAGGACCGGCAGGAGCGGCTGCACGCAATACAGCAGCGAGAAGATCGCCAGCCCGGCGATGAACAGGGCTGCGTTGATGCGGCGATAGGCTGGGCTGCCCCGCTCCGTCCATCGCGGGTTGATGCCCTCGCCATTGTTGGTCATGTCGCCGCGTCGATCGGTTTGTTCAATCTCAATCGATCCGCCGGGAGGGGACAAGGGCGGAGCGCGGCCGTTCGAAAGGGAGCCCATTGCCATTATAATGGCACAAGACGCCGAGCATCACATCAAAGGACATTCGCCCATGGCGGCCACCGACCCCCTCATCGTCACCGCCCAGTTCGACGCGGCCTCCGCCCAGGTGTTTCAAAGCCTGCGGGATCGGCATTTTCCCGCGCCACGCAATATTGTGCCGGCCCACCTGACCCTGTTCCATCACCTGCCCGGCGAAGCCATCGACGAGGTGGAAGCCGACATCGCCGCGGTATGCGGGCGAAACGTCGCTGTTGCTTTCGTCACCGCCGGCATCCGCTTCCTGGGGCGCGGCGTCGCCTTCGAGGTCGCCGCCCCTGCCCTCGCGGAGATCAGGGCGGACCTCGCCCAACATTGGGCCAAATGGCTCACCCCGCAGGATCGGCAGGCCTTTCGCCCCCATGTCACGGTCCAGAATAAGGCCGATCCGGCCGACGCGCGCCGCCTGCGGGACGAGTTGAGCGCCGGTTTCGAGCCCGTTGCCGGCACCGTCATTGGTTTATGCCTGTGGCATTACCGGAATGGGCCGTGGCAACGGGCCGGCGCCTTCCCACTCGGCTCCCCATAGCGCCGCTCGGCGTGGCTCGGTGGCGGCCGACAATGGGGCGAGAGGAACCGATGCCGTCCGCCGATCATTGCAACACCGTGGGCAAACGAAACACGAAGGAAGTTTTATGCGTAAAATCGTCTTAGGAGCGGCTTTCGCCGCCATGGCGCTGGCTTTGCCGCTTTCGGCTGGAGCCCAGGTTTTGCAGGGAACCGCCAATGGTGCACGGAACGGCGCCGATCAGGGCAACGAGGCTGCTGGTCCTATCGGCGGGATCGTTGGCGGCGCGGTTGGCGCTGGCGTGGGTGCGGCTACCGGTGCGGTCGATACCGCGACGGGGATCGTCGGCTCCATCTTCGGCAGCCCCGACGAGCGGCCCCGCTTCAACGAATACGTGACCAGCCAGCATCGTCCGTCCTACCGCTGGTTGGATGACGTCCGGGTCGGCGCCATTCTTCCGGCGCGAGGCGTCACCTATTACGCCGTTCCGGCCGAGTATAAGGTGGATCGCCGGTATCGTTACGCGCTGGTCAACGACCATGCCGTCATCGTCGACCCGCGCAGCCGCCGGATCGTCGACATCATCGATTAATCTGGCAATCTGAATTCGACTGCTGTTTCGACCTAGCCGGCATCACCAGAAGGGTGATACCGGCTTTTTTTATTTCAGCACGGCGATGAGTGGTAGGTCGTCGGCCCGCGTCAGTGCCCTTCGTTCACGTGTCCAGCCGCCGAAGAGCGACCTTGTTGTCGTGGTAGGCCGCTCCTCCGACCGGCGCGGGCGAGTCGGCGCCAGTGAGTGTATTGATGCCCCGACCATCCTCAAAGGCGTCGTTGGGCCATATCGATTCGGCGATCAAGACCCCAACGCGCAGGCCGGCGAAAAGCTTGGCATGCAGCCGCACCGCGCCGCGCGGGCTGCGCAGTTCGACCTTGTCGCCATCCGCGATGCCCAGGCGACCCGCGTCTTCGGGATGGACCATCACCATGGGTCGGCTTTCCTTGGCGAGGCCCGTCGGAGCTTCGGTGAAGGAGGAGTTCAGGAAGTTTCGCGCCGGACTGGTTGCGAGGCGAAAGGGATAGGTGGCATCAGCCTCCTCGATCACAGCCCAGTGGTCCGGCCAGGTCGGCATCGCGGCGGCGCTCGCGCTCGGAATGCCGGGAAGCCCCGCCCAGTCCGGACGGAAACGGAACTTCCCATCGGGCCAGCCAAACCCATCGAGGAAGTGCGCGCGCTCGAAAGGTTGCTGGCAATCGATCCAGCGCGCCTCTTCAAGGTCGCCCAGGCTGCCCCGCCCGGAAGACCGCAGCGTCTCGTCGATCAGTTGACGCGGCGACAGGTCGAAGGCCAGGTGCACAGCTCCCAATCGCGCGGCGAGCGCGGAAACCACCTCGTGATTGTTGCGGCACTGGCCCGGAGGCTCGATCAGCTTCGGCCCGAGCAGGATGTGCTGCTGGCCGCCGCCCTGGTAAAGGTCGTCATGCTCCACGAACATGGTGGCGGGCAGGACGATGTCGGCCATCCGCGCCGTATCGGTCATCACCTGTTCGTGAACAACGGTGAACAGGTCCGGCCGGGCGAACCCCCGTCGCACCACCTCCTGATCGGGGGCGATCGCCATCGGGTTGGTGTTCTGGATGAACAGGGCCGTCACGGGCGGCCCGCCTTTCAGCGCCTCCGGTTCGCCCGTCAGCACGGCACCGATGCGCGCCTGATCCAGTTGGCGGACCGTTGGGTCGGCGAGGTCGAGCCCTTCGATGGCCTGCTTGTCCCAACCGAACATGCCGGAATTCGAATGGAGCGCGCCCCCGCCCTCGTGTTGCCAGGCGCCGAGGACAACGGGGATCGAACTGACCGCATGCATCGCCACCGCACCGTTGCGGGAGCGGGCGAAGCCATAGCCGATCCTGAAGAAGGCCCGCGGCCGTCGGCCGAGCAAGTGGGCGAAGGCCTCGATGTCGGCCGCCGGCACCCCGCAGATGGCCGACGCCCAGGCGGGCGTTCGACTTGCCAGATGGGCTTCCAGTCCCGCCGGGTCGTCGGCGTAGCGGCCCATATAGGCCCGGTCGGCCAACCCGTCCCGGAACAGGACATGCATGACCCCGCAGGCCAAGGCGGCGTCGGTTCCGGGCCGCACCAGAAGGGCGAGGTCGGCCTGCCGCATGGTGGCATTGTCGTAAACGTCGACCGCCACGATAGGCGCCCCGCGTTCCTTGCGGGCGCAGATCGCGTGGGTCATCACGTTGACTTGGGTCACCACGGCGTTGGTGCCCCAGAGCACCACGCAGTCGGAAACCGCCATCTCGCGCGGATCGCTGCCCGTCATGCGGCCATGCCCCACCCGGTACCCCGCCCAGGACAGGGCCGTGCAGACTGTGGAATATTGCCCCGAATAGCGCTTGGCATGGCGCAGGCGGTTGATGCCGTCCCGCATCACGAGGCCCATGGTGCCGGCGTAGTAATAAGGCCAGACGGTTTCGGATCCCAGGCGGTGCTCGGCGTCCAGGAATCGTTCGGCGATCCGGTCGAGCGCCTCGTCCCAGGAAATCGGCTTGAAGGTCCCCGAGCCCTTCGGGCCCATCCGGGCGAGCGGTTCGGTCAGGCGGTCCGGATGGTGAACGCGCTCGGCGTAGCGCGCCACCTTGGCGCAGATGACGCCAGCGGTGTAGCTGTTCTCCGCCGCCCCGTAGACACGCCCGATCGTGCGAGCGTCCAGCACCTCGATCTCGAGCGCGCAGGTGGAGGGGCAATCGTGCGGGCAGGCGGAGGCCCGGCGCGTGGAGCGGAGAAGAGCGTTCATCGGCGGACACTTCCTGTTCCGCCGACCTTAGGGTGAGATCGGCCGGTAGGCCAGTCCCGAGCGAAGCCGCCCCGATGGCTCGGGGCGGCCGCGAGGAGCCTTATTTCGACCAGGCGGCGACCTTGTCCTTGTGGGTCTCGACCCAGTTCTTGGCGGTCTTGACCGGATCGGCGCCGGGCTTCTCGTTCTCCACCATCACGGCCTGTTCGTCGTCGAGGGAGAGCTTGAAGTTCTTGAGGATCTTGTAAGCTTCCGGGTCGTCCTTATCGAGGCCCTGACGCGCCACCGTGTTGACGCTCTCGTCACCACCGAAGACCTTCTTGGGGTCCGACAGGTATTTCATCTTCCACGTCGCGAACAGCCAGTGCGGCGTCCAGGCCGTGACGACGATCGGCTCCTTGCGGCTGTAGGCATCCTTCAAGGCGCCGACCATCGAGGCGTCCGATCCTTCGACCAGCTTCTCGGGCAGGCCATATTCCGTGATGGCCTTTTCGGACGCCTTCATCAGGCCGGCGCCCGGATCGATGCCGATCACCTTGTCGCCGAAATCCTTGCTGTGGGCCTTGAGGTCGTCCATCGAGTTGATGGCGACGTAATCGGGGACCGCCCAGCCGATCTTGGCGCCTTCGACGTTCGGGCCGAGAAGGTCGACCTTGTCCTTGAGCTTGGCGTAGTAGGCCGCATGGGTCGCCGGCAACCAAGCCGCCACCATGCCGTCCGCCTCCTTGGTGGCGATCGCCTGCCACATGGCGGCGGCGGAAAGCGGCACCATCTTGACCGTGTAGCCCTTGTCCTCAAGCGTGGTCTTGAGGATGTTGCTGGCGACGATCGCGTCCGACCACTCGACATAGGCCAAGGTGAACGATCCGGCGGCCTGGGCCGAAACGCTCGCCACCCCCAACATCAGCGCGGCGACACCCAACGCCCTGAAACCTGATTTCATCATCTGATCCTCCAACCGTTCAACTGCAACTCATCCGAACCGCCCGGGCGGTCGAATCCGTGGGGCGCGTCAATGCACCTGGGCTTGGCGCGCGATGTGCTGCGTAATGCGATCGAGGATCACGGCGACGATCACGATGGCGAGGCCGGCCTGGAAACCGTCGCCCGCTTCAAGGCGTTGAATGGCCCGCCACACTTCGCCGCCCAGGCCGCCCGCGCCGATCATGGCGGAAATCACCACCATCGAAAGGGCGAGCATGATGGTCTGGTTGATGCCCGCCATCACGGTAGGCAGCGCCAAGGGAAGCTGTAGCTTGAAGAGCTTCTGCATGGGACTCGACCCGAACGCGTCGGCGGCTTCCACGAGCGCGCCGGGGGTTTGCAGGATGCCGAGCGCGGTGAGCCGGATGGTCGGAGGCATGGAGAAGATGATGGTGGCGAAACAGGCCGAAACCGCGCCCAGGCCGAAGAACGGAATGGCCGGGATCAGGTAAACAAAGGACGGCATGGTCTGCATCAGGTCCAGCACCGGGCTGACCCCGTGCCAGGCGCGACGGCTTAGCGCGGCCGCGATGCCGATCGGGATACCGATCGTCAGCGAGGCGGCGGTCGACAACAACACGAGGACCAGGGTCTGGATGGTGGCCCGCCACAGGTCGACGTCCCACAGCAGGAAGAAGCCCAGGGCCGACAGGAGGGCCAGCTTCGGCGTCGTGATGCGCCAGATGATGAGGGCCAGAACCGGAATGGCGATCCAGACCGGAACGGCATTCAAACCGCCCGTCAGCACGTCGATCCAAGCCGCGACGGTGTGGCTGATGGCCCGCGTGACGCCGGAGAACCGGTCCGTGAGATAGTCGAGCGCCGCGTTGGTGACGTCGGCGACGGGCAGTTTGGGGATCGTCCAATCCATCGTCAAAGCTTTCCCGCTGCGCCGCGCGTGGCACCGACCCGCCGCTGCTGCGCGATGGCGGAAATGATGCAGGTGTCGGTCAATTGGCCGAGCAGCTTGCCGCTCCGGTCGACCACGGGCACCGCGCGCACATCGCGGCTGAAGCGCGGCAAGGCGCTGCCAAGCGTGTCGGAGCCCAAGATCGCGTCGGTTGTCGCGAGGCCCCGCACGTCAACCCGCGCCGTTCCCCGCATGGCCCGGATCGTGGCGGCGGACAACCGGCCGGCATAGCGGCCGTCCTGATCGGACAGGACGACCTCGTCGGCCCCCTCATCGATCCGGGCCAGCATGGCGGCAACGGGATCGTCCGCCGTCATGACGCACGGCGTCCGCATCATGGCGGCCTCAACCGTCATGATGCCGAACATGTCGATGTGTTCCACGAACCGCATGACGTAATCGTCCGCCGGATCGAGGAGGAAATCGATGGCGCGGCCTTCCTGCACGATCCGGCCGTCCCGCATCAGAATGATGCGTCCCCCGAGCGCGACCGCCTCGTCGAGATCGTGCGTGACGAACAGGATGGTCTTCTTCAGCTTTTCCTGAAGGGCCACGAGTTCGCCCTGCATGTCTCGCCGGATCAGGGGATCGAGCGCCGAGAAGGCCTCGTCCATCAGCAGGATGTCGGCATCAGCGGCCAGTGCCCGCGCGAGGCCGGCGCGCTGCTGCATACCGCCCGAAAGCTGGCTCGGCCTCGCCTCGGCCCAGCCCTTCAGCCCCACCTGCTCGATCGCCGCCATGGCCTTGTCGCGCCGCAGCCCCGGCGCCATCCCCTGGATTTCAAGGCCGTATTCCACGTTACCCACGATGGTCCGGTGCGGAAACAGGGCGAACTGCTGGAACACCATGCCGAACCCGGTGCGCCGAAAATCCCGCAGGGCCTTGGTGGACAGCGCCGTCACATCCGTGCCGTGCACGGTGACCTGTCCACGCGTCGGGTCGATCAAACGGTTCACGCAGCGCAAGGTGGTGGATTTGCCGGAGCCGCTCAGACCCATGACCACCAGGATCTCGCCCGGCCGCACGGAAAAGTTCACATTCTCAAGGCCGACCACGCAGCCAGTCCGCTGCTGGATTTCGGCCCTGGAGGTCTTGGCATCGAGCAGGTCCAAGCCTTCGCGCTGCCGGAGACCGAAGATCTTCGTCAATCCCGAAACCTGGATGGCGGGTGTGACGGGCTTGGCCGGAACCGCGGACGAAATGGCGTGTTTATCCGACGATCCGATGGTGGCGGCCGCAGCGCGGGCCGGCTTCAAAGCTTGGGCGTGTGACAGGGTTCGGTCCTAGCTGGCTGCGGTGTCGTGTCGCTTGAAGATGACACTTGCGGAATGCCACTCATACGCTAATGGGCGCGTCCACCTGAACTACTTGAAAATACGACCCGATTTCCCTCAAACGCGACATGGTGCGCCAAGTAGATTTCAGGTGAATGCTCGCCGTATTTCTAGGCCGATCTCGTGCAGCGCTGCCTTGGCATAAGGAAGCACACCGGCGAGCCCAATAAAATGGTGAATCATGCCGAGATGACAGGTTTGATGAACCGCCACGCCGGATGCCGCTAACCGGGCGGCGTAATCGGCCCCTTCGTCCCGCAGGGGATCGAACTCGGCCGTGTGGAGCAAGGTGGGGGGCAGGCCGCGAAGGACCGCCGCCCGCAAGGGCGACACGCGCGGGTCCTCGGGACTGACGCGGGCCGGGAGGTAATCGGCCAGGTCGCGGAAGATCACGGCCTCATCCAGCATGTATCCGCGCCCGAACCGGAGGCGTGACGGGGATCGCCCCGCAAGATCGAGAACCGGGCAAAGCAGGAGTTGGAACCGCAACGCCGGCAAGGCGGCATCGCGCGCCGCCGTTGCCGCCAGGATCGCGAGGGTTCCGCCCGCCGAGTCGCCGGCGACGGCCACCCGCGCCGGATCGATGTTCCAGCGCGCCGCTCCATTCGCAACGGCTGAAACGGCCACGGCCGCATCCTCGACGGCGGCGGGAAAAGGGTGTTCGGGCGCGAGTCGGTATCCGACGGCGATGAGGCGGCAGCGTCCTTCGCTGGCGAGGCTGCGGCACAGGGCGTCGTGGGTGTCGAGGTCGCCCGCCACCAATCCCCCGCCGTGGAAGAAGACGAGACCGGGCAACCGCTCGTCGCCGGCGTGGAGGGGCGTGTAGCACCGAACCGGAATGGCCGGGCCGGGCCGGCGGTCGATTACGTCCTCCACCACGGCGTCCATCGGAACCGAAACCGGCCGCATGCCCATGAGTGCCTTGAAGGCCAGACGGCGCGCGGCGGCGTCGGGCGGCGGGGCGTCCGGGTCGGCCCCAAGGGCGAGCATGTCGAGCAGGCGCTTGGCGTGCGGGTCGAGTGGCAAGGTCGACTCCAGAGGATCGCAGCGGGGTGGCAACCGGCCGGCACATCTTTCGCCAAGGATTTGACCGCATACTGCCCCCGAAGACAAGATCAGGTCGAGGTTTGATCGATGGCAATGGTGAGCACCCGTGAACAATCGGGGACGTGGACCTTTTTCGAGGACGAGTGGCACGCCGGCAACGTCGGCATCATGGGCCCGCGCACGCATGGCGCGTGGCTCGGTTCGACGGTTTTCGACGGCGCCCGCTCCTTCGAGGGCGTGGCACCCGACCTCGAGCTTCACTGCGCGCGCATCAATCAATCGGCGCGAAACTTCCTGCTCGATCCGGTGGTGCCGGTCGAGCGGTGGCTGGCGCTCGCTCGGGAAGGTATCGTACGCTTTCCGAGCGACGCGGCGCTCTACATCCGTCCCATGTATTGGGCGGACGCCGGCATGGCGGGAGGCGGGGTGCGGTTCGACCCGGCCTCGACCCGCTGGTGCCTTTGCGTCTACGAGGCGCCGATGCCCGAGCCCAAGGGGATCGCCGTGACGCTCTCGCCCTTTCGGCGGCCGACGGCCGAAACCGCCCCGGTCGACGCCAAGGCCGGCTGCCGTTATCCCAACAACACGCGAGCGCTCATTGAGGCGCATGGCCGGGGCTTCGGCAACTGCCTGCTGCGCGACATGCTGGGGCATGTGGCCGAATTCGCGAATTCGAATGTGTTCATGGCGCGCGACGGCGTGGTCTACACGCCCGCGCCGAACGGCACCTTTCTCGCGGGCGTCACGCGCGGGCGCATCATCGCCCTGCTGCGCGGCGCCGGCGTGAGCGTCGTGGAAGCGAGCCTCACGTTCGCCGACTTCCGGACCGCCGACGAGATCTTCTCGTCAGGCAATTTCTCCAAGGTCATGCCGGTCACGCGGCTCGATGAGCGCGCCTTGCAACCAGGGCCCTTCTACACCCAGGCCCGGGCGCTTTACTGGCAGTTCGCCCACGCCGCCTGACGCGCCGCCGCCCGAGTGCGGACTGGCTTCGGTTACTGGTCCCCCTCGAAGGGCACCAGTTGCCGGTAGGGGTCGTAGGTGGCCGGATCGCGGTAAGGATCGGCCAAGCCACCATCGAGCAGATTGCCATCCGCATCGTAAACGGGTGTCGACTCCTGCGGGGCCAAGCCGCGCTCGCGAGGGGCGCGCTCGCGCCGCGACACTTCCTCGACCGGTGCCTGGCCGTCGCCCTCTACCACCACGGTGGTGCCGACCGGCACGCGGCCGAATAGATCCATGACGTCCTGGTTGATCATCCGGATGCAGCCCGAGGACACGCTGGTGCCGATGCTCCAGGGCTCCACCGTGCCGTGGATACGGAACAGCGTGTCTTTGTTGTCCTGGAACAGATACATGGCCCGGGCGCCGAGCGGATTCCGGGGACCGCCATGCATGCCGATCCCGCTTTGCAGCTTGGCCATGGCGCCCATGAGGTGCGGATCGCGGGCCAGCATTTCCTTAGGGGGATACCAATCGGGCCATTCGCGCTTGTCGTGGATGATCGCCGTGCCCGACCAGGCGAAGCCTTGGCGGCCCACGCCCACGCCGTAGCGCAAGGCCTGCCCGGCACCGGCCGTCAGGTAGAGGAAGTGGTTTTCCGGATCGATCACGATCGTGCCGGCGGGCTGGTCGGTGTTGTAGGCCACGGCGGTTCGCAGGAAGCGCGGGTTGATCCTGCGGAGGTTCACCGCCGGAACCGGAAAGGGTTCACCGGCGATCGCCGCATACCGTCCATCAACGACGTTGGTTCGCGCCAGGGCCCGCACGGGCGCCATCGACAGGCCCGCCAGGCTGGCGGCGCCGAACAGCACGGCGCGGCGATCGGGTTCCATCATCAATGCTACTCCACCACCCGCGCTTTCGCCTCCGGCGAATAAGCGCGTTCAACGAGCGACGAGCGGCCGCAACGACGGCCAAGCCTGCCGACGACGCCGCGCCAGACCGGCTTCAAGCACAGAACGTTCTTGGGCGCGAGGGCACTTGGCAGATTTCAAGCCTTGACGCCGTCCACTGAGACCGGTGCAGGTCGTGGCCCGGCATCCACCAAGGAGCCGCGCCCCGCCGCCCCGAAGCCGGATGTCACGCGAGGCGGCTTCCGGCCATCCTCATCGACGCGTCCCTTTGATGAAGTCGAGGAAGGCCCGAAGCGGCGGCGGCACGAGGCGGCGGCCCGAGTAGTAAAGGAACGGCCCAGAAAAGGATTGCCACCAGTCCTCCAACACCGGCTCGAGGACGCCACTGTCCAGGTGCGGTCGCAGCCAGTCCTCGAACAACTGGATGACGCCCGTGCCGGCGATCGCCGCCTCCACGGCGAGGTCGGTCGCCGCGCCGACCCGCACCACCAGCCGGCCCTGGGGCTCGACGCGCACCACCTCGCCGGCGCGCTCGAATTCCCAGGGGCTGGTCATCGTGCCGCTGGCGAAGCGACCCAGGAGACAGGGGTGGGCAAGCAGGTCGCGCGGGTGTTCGGGGCGGCCATGACGGTCGAGATAGGCCGGGGCGGCTGCGGTGGCGAACCGCTGCACGCGCGCCCCGATGGGAACCGCGATCATGTCCTGCTCGAGCCGCTCGTCGTAGCGGATTCCGGCGTCGCAGCCCGAGGCCAGCACGTCGACGAAGCTGTCCTCGGCGACGACCTCCATCCGGATGTCGGGATAGGCGGCAAGGAAGCCGGGGAGGATGGCGGGCAGCACCAGCCGAGCGGCGCTGACCGGCACGTTGAGGCGGAGCATGCCCGCCGGCTGGTCCCGGAAACCGCTCACCACGTCGAGCGCCTCCTCCACCTGGGCGAGGGCCGGGGTCAGCCGGTCGATCAGTCGCGCGCCCGCCTCGGTTGGCGTGACGCTGCGGGTGGTGCGGTGGAGCAGGCGAACGCCCAGCCGCGCCTCAAGGCGGCGCACCGCCTCGCTCAATGCCGACGCGCTCGCGCCGCTGACGCGCGCGGCATCGCGAAAGCCGTGCGCCCGCGCCACCGCCAGATAGGCATTCAAATCGCTCAGGTCCGCGCTCATTGTTCGCCGATCCGCACAGCCCGTGCACATTACACCCGATTATCGCCGCCGTCCTCAAGGCCTAGCTTACAATCATCAAAGGAGACGACATGCAGACGATCGATCAGGCAGGCACTTTCAACCTCGGCGGCCACAGCGTGAAGCGGCTTGGCTACGGCGCCATGCAGCTCGCCGGCCCAGGCGTGTTCGGGCCGCCGCGCGACAAGGACGCGGCCCTCGGCGTGCTGCGCGAAGCCGTGAAGGCTGGCGTCGACCACATCGACACCAGCGACTTCTACGGACCTCACGTCACCAACCAGATCATCCGGGAAGCGCTGGAGCCCTATGGGGACGATCTGGTGATCGTCACCAAGATCGGCGCGCGCCGCGGCACGGACGCCTCGTGGCTACCGGCCTTTTCCAGCGACGAGCTCGCCCGAGCGGTGGACGACAATCTTCGCAACCTCGGACGTGAGGCGCTCGATGTCGTCAACCTCCGGATCATGTTCGACGCGCATGGCCCGGCGGAAGGCTCGATCGCCGAGCCGCTCAATACACTGGCGGCCCTGCAGAAGCAGGGACTGGTGCGCCACATCGGCCTCAGCAACGTCACGGCCAGCCAGGTCGAGGAAGGTCGCGGCATCGCCGAGATCGTTTGCGTGCAGAACCAGTACAACCTCGCCCACCGCGCGGACGACGCCTTGGTCGACGCGCTGGCCAGGGACGGGATCGCCTACGTGCCTTTCTTTCCGCTCGGCGGGTTCAGCCCGCTGCAGTCGGCAACGCTGTCCGAGGTCGCCGGTCGCCTGCAGGCCACGCCCATGCAGGTGGCGCTCGCCTGGCTGCTGCGGCGGGCACCGAACATCCTGCTCATCCCCGGCACTTCCTCGGTCGCCCACCTGCGCGAAAACCTCGCGGCCGCGTCACTCGTCCTTCCGGACGACGCGATGGCGGCGCTGAACGGCATCGCGGGCGGTCAGCCCGCAGCGTGACGGACCCGGGCTGACCGATGTCGGTCGGGCGATCGGGGCCGCTCGACCTCCCGCCAACTAGCTTTCGAAGCGGTTGGCGGGCCGGGGCAGCCCGAGGTTTTCCCGCAGGGTCCTGCCTTCGTACTCGCGGCGGAACAGGCCGCGCCGCTGCAATTCGGGAACGACCTTGTTGACGAAGTCGTCGAGGCCCTCGGGAACGAAGGGGAACATGATGTTGAACCCGTCGCAGCCTTCGCCCATCAGCCATTCTTCCATCTGGTCGGCCACCGTGCCCGGGGTGCCGATCGTGGCGAAGCCACCGTAGCCGCCGACCTACTGGGCCAGTTGGCGCACCGTCATCCCGGTCCGGCGGGCGAGGTCGACCAGGGTTGCCGGCCGCTCTTGCTGGCATAGGTGTCGGGGATGTCCGGCAAGGGTCCGTCGAGGTCGAAGCCCGACACGTCGGTGCCAAGCCTCATCGACAAGTTCGGCAGGCCGCTTTCGGGGGGGGGACCAGCGCGTCGAGCCGCGCCTTCTTGGCCCGCGCCTCCTCGACCATGTCGCCCACGACCACGAGGACGCCCGGCAGCACCTTGAGGTGGTCGCGGTCGCGCCCGACCCTTTCCATGCGGCCCTTCACGTCGGCGTAGAAAGCTTGCGCGTCGGGGAGGGTCAGCGAGGTGCAGAAGATCACCTCGCGGTTTCGGCCGCGATCTGCCGGCCAGCCTCGGAGGCGCCGGCCTGAACGATCACGGGCCAGCCCTGCACGGCGCGCGCCACGTTGAGCGGACCCCGAACGGACAGGAACTCCCCCTTGTGGCCGAGCACGTGCAGCTTGTCGGGATCGAAGAAGACGCCGCTGTCCGCGTCGCGGATGAAGGCGTCGTCGGCCCAGGAATCCCACAAACCCGTCACCACGTCGAAGAACTCGCGCGCCCGGCGATAGCGGGTCGCGTGCTCGATGTGTTCCTCCAGGCCGAAGTTCATGGCCTCGTGCGGGTTGCCGGAGGTGACGAGGTTCCAGCCCGCCCGTCCGCCGCTGATGTGGTCCAGCGAGGCGAACTTCCGGGCGATGTGATAGGGCTCGTTATAGGTGGTGGAGGCGGTGGCGATCAGCCCGAGGCGCTGCGTCACCATGGCGAGCGCGGGCAGAAGCGTGAGCGGATCGAGCGAGGCCACGGTGGCGCTCCGCTTCAAGGCCGGCATCGGCATGTTGAGCACGGCGAGATGGTCGGCCATGAAGACGGCGTCGAACCGGCCGCGTTCCAGGGTCTGGGCGAAGCCCACCAAGTGGGCGATGTTCGAGTTGGCGTCCGGGTAGGATCCCGGATAGCGCCATCAGGCCGTGTGGATGCCGACCGGCCGCATGAAGGCGCCGAGCCGGAGCTGCTTGTTTGCCATCGGGGTCTCGATCGTCGGATGATCTCGCCCTTATGTCAGATTTCCTCGTTCCGCTGCAGCCGGAACAGCGCCACGGATGGACAGGCTGCCGCCTTGACGGACAATGAACTGGACGAGCTTCTCGACCATTGCCCGACGCTCTACCACATGGCGGCGCGAGGCAGTTGGCCGTCGATCCGCCAGGCGGGACTGTTGAGCACCACCGCCCTTCTCGACGCCTACGGGGTCGGCGGCGAGGCAAGGCGACGGATCGAGGCGGAGCGACGACCGGCCTCCGTCGTGCTCCATCGAGACGGAATGCCGGCCGCGACGGTGCGCGACCAGACGCCAATGGACGACAAGGGGCTCGAACGCTGCCTGCGGGACGGTTTGTCGCCCGAGGACTGGTATCGGTCGCTCAACGCCAAGGTGTTTTTCTCGCTCACGCCCGCGCGGCTGTCGCGCTTGTTGAACGCGGGAGCCTACCGACGCGACGAGCACGACGTCCTGCTTCTGGACGCGCGGGAACTCGTCGCCCGCTACCGCGACCGGATATGGCTCTGCCCCATCAACAGCGGCTGCACGCGACCGTTTCCGCAACCGCGGGGCCTGTTCACCTTTCGGCGGATCGCCGACTACCCTTACGGACACTGGAAGACGAAACGGGCGCGGGGCGAACGGGTGGTGGAATTGGCGGTGGACCACGCAGTCCCGGATGTCGCCCGCTTCGTGACGCGCGTCGTTCGCAGGCGGGGGGCTGAAACGGGCGCTCCACTGTTTCCCGAGGCTTAACGCCCCGTCAAACGTCCGCCGCGCGGGACGCGGGGTCGACGGTCCTTGGCGCCGAGGGGGTGGCGCCATGCGCGTTGGCCCCGTCGGCGAAGGCCCGCGCCTGGGCGGGGCTGGCGTCCCGTTGGTGGAGCGCCTTCCATTCGTCATAAGGCATGCCGTAGACG
>CALMOK010000250.1 GCA_937871825.1 uncultured Alphaproteobacteria bacterium | reverse complement strand
GTATTTCGTCGAGCCCCACATCCCGGCCTTCGCCCAATTCAATCGCTGGGCCGGCAAGCGGGTCCTGGAGGTCGGCTGCGGGCTGGGAACCGACGGGATCAACTTTGCCCGTGCAGGCGCCGATTACTGGGCGATCGATCTGTCGGATGCCAGCCTCGCGCTCGCCCGCAAGCGCTTCGAAACATTCGGCCTTCAGGGCAACTTGCAGCCCTATAACGCCGAGCAGCTATCCGACGTCGTGCCGGCCGCGAGTTGCGACCTCGTGTACTCCTTTGGCGTGATCCACCACACGCCCCGCCCCGACGCTGTTATTCGGGAGATCCGCAAGGTCATCAAGCCGGACGGCGAACTTCGCGTCATGCTTTACGCGAAAACGAGTTGGAAGAATATCATGATCGAGGGTGGCTTCGACCAGCCCGAAGCACAGTCGGGCTGCCCGATCGCCTTCACCTACACGGCGGACGAGCTTGGCGAACTTCTGGCGCAAGGCGGTTTCGAGATGACTGAGGTCAGCCAGGACCACATCTTCCCCTATATGATCGAGAAGTACCTGAAGTACGAGTACGAGCCGCAACCGTGGTTCAAGGCGATGCCCGAAGACATGTTCCGGCTTCTCGAACGCCAGCTCGGCTGGCACATGCTGGCCGTCGCCAAACCGGTCTGACGAAGCCGGCTCACCATTGATGCAACACAAGCGTCGTCAGGCGACGCTGCGCTGGAGATTTCCATGAACGTTTGCGTGATCGGTCTCGGCAAGCTCGGCTCGCCGCTGGCGGCAGTGCTCGCCAGCAAGGGCCACGAGGTCGTCGGCATCGACCGCAACGCCTACTTCGTCGATTCTATCAACGCCGGGACTGCCCCGGTGGTGGAGCCGCAGTTGCAGGACCTGATCGACCAGGCGCAAGGCCGTCTGACGGCCACTCATTCCTATGATGAAGCGATCCCGAACGCCGATATCTCGTTCATCATCGTGCCAACACCGTCGGACGAATCGGGCGTGTTCACGAATTCATGGGTCCTCGATGCCGTTAAGAGCATCGGCTCGGCTCTGAAGAGACATTCGCGCTACCATGTCGTCAACATCACGTCGACCGTCATGCCGGGATCAACGGGAGGCCCGATCCGGGAAGCGCTCGAAACCGCGTCGGGAAAGACCGTCGGGGTCGATATCGGGCTCTGCTACAATCCGGAATTCATCGCGCTCGGCTCGGTGGTGCGCAACATGCTCCATCCCGACATGCTGCTGATCGGACAATCGGACGAGCGTGCCGGCGACGTTCTCGAGGCGGTGTACAAAACGACGACCGACAATGCGCCGCCGGTCCAGCGCATGAATCTCATCAATGCCGAAATCACCAAGATTTCGGTAAATTCCTACGTCACGACCAAGATCTCCTTCGCCAACACGCTGGCTGAACTTTGCGAGAACCTGCCCGGGGCCGACGTCGCGGTGGTCACCGAGGCGCTCGGCAAGGATAGCCGCATCGGTTCGAAATATCTGAGCGGCGCGCTTGGCTACGGCGGACCTTGCTTTCCACGTGACAATATCGCGTTCAGCGTCCTCGCCGAGAAGCTGGGCGTCGTGGCCGACCTCCTTCGCGCAACCGATGCCGTCAACAAGCATCAGATCCGACGGGTCGTCCACAAGGTTCGCGAGGCCGTCGGCGAAGGCAGCGTGGCGGTGCTCGGTCTCGCCTATAAGCCGCATACGCCGGTGATCGACGAAAGCCAAGGCGTGATGATCGCCCGGGATCTCGCCCTCGACGGGCATAGGGTAACGGTGTTCGATCCGCTCGCCATGGAAAATGCCCGGCACGTGCTCGGTTACGGCGTCCATTATGCAACGAGCATCGAAGACGCCGTTCGCGATGCCGACACTGTGATCGTGACGACGCCGGACCCCTCGTTTGCCGGGCTAGCCCACACGTTGGCCGGGCGGACAGGCGTTACCATCATTGATTGCTGGCGGAGCTTTCCCGACCGGGCCGAAGGCATTCACCTTGTCCAGGTTGGCCGAGGGCGGGCCGCGACGAACGATTGAACAGCGCAGGACGACCGTATCGCCCATCAAGGGATCAACCACACCTTATCGGATGCGTTTTCGTCGAGCTGACGTGATATGGCAAAGATCCCTCGATCGGGCGAAGACGGACGCTGGGAACGAAGGGTTCTTCCTCGAACGCGCTGAGCCAAGGAGGCCTGTCGATGGTGCACCGTGTCGAAGCTCGCGATGGCCGCCGCCGGACCGGATCTAGCTCAAGCAATGGCCAATGACTTCTGAAGGAGAACGAGGATCGTCGGCCTCGTCGCGAGTTCGCCATCACGGACGTCCATGTGTGACCGGGTTCCGATCCGACGCGTGACGGCCTTGCGCGGGAGCGCAAGGCGCAATAGCGAGATCGCATGAACAGCGTGTTACGAACCGTGATGGCGAACGGGCAAGGCCTTGGGCAGCTCGGCGCCTTGACGATCGCCAGTCAGGCGGCGGCGCGCCAGAGCCGGTCGGATTGGGGCGCCGCGCGCGCGGGCTGGCTGCGGGCGATAGCCTGGGCCGAGCGGTCGACTGGTAGGCACGGGGACACGTTGGCCCGCTACCGGCTGCACCTCGCGATGTGCGAATTCTTTCTCGACCACAAGGCGGAGGCAGCCGAGAACCTTCGCTTGGCCGAGACGTCGTCGCCCGTCGTGAAAGCCCTGCCCGAAGCCATGCTGCTCCATGCCCGGCTGATGCGGGCCAAAGATCCCGAGGGCGCCAGGTCAGTTCTGTTGAAAGCTCTGGACCAGGTACCGAACGACACGCCAATCTTGTACGAGATCTGCTCGGTCTCGCTCGATCACCCCAACCCGTCGGCAGGCTTGTCCTACGCGCGCCGCCTGGTCGCGCTCGGTCCCAACGACCTGTCGTTCCGCCGCGTGTCGGCCGACCTCCACCTGAAATGCGGCGATTGGGAAACGGCACGGCGCGAGGCCGAGGCCATGATGGCCATCGATCCGGCAAGCCCGCAGGGCCACGTCGCGCTGCTCAAGGTCTTCGAGGCCCATGGCGACGTGAAGGGTGCCCGACAGCTCGCCATCCAGTCTCGAAAGGCGAACCCGGGTGGGTTACTGGTCTGGCATCACCTCATCGATATTTACATCCGCGCTGGGCGTCTGCGGCATGCGAGGCTGATCTGCAGGTTTCTTATCCGGCAATGGCCTCATTCAAGATGGCACCGGCTGAAATATGCCGAAATGCTTGCCATGGACGGCGAACTGAACGCCGCCGACCGGGAATTGGCCCGGTGCGAGGGCGCTACCCTGAGCGAACCGGACTATGCGGAAACGCTCTGGACGGTGGCGCGGCAGGCGGGCGCCCGCCATGAAGCGCTGGCTCGCCTCGATCGCCTGCGAACGGCGATCCCGTTCGACCTCGGCCTCGAACTCGCCTACGCCTACGCGCTGGCCGACGTGAAAGGGCCGGTGGAGGCGACCCAGCATTTCCACGCCGTGTCGATCCGGGCTCAGTTCCACCGCCGGACCCTGCACGGCCTCGCCCACATGGCGGTGCGCGAGCGGATGCCGGCCGCGACGCTGTCGGCCTGGAAGCGGGCCGCGGAGGTTCACCCCGACGACGCCTTGGCTTTGGCCGAATACAGCCGGGCCCTGTTCGAAACCGGCCAGGGCGATGCCGCGATCGCGCTTTGCACGGCCCGGCTCGATCGTTTCGACCACGACCAGGGTTTCGTCGAATTCTATGTCTGGCTCAGCACGGCGGTCGGTCGCTTTCGCGACACGCTCGAGTTCTGCGTCAACAACCTGTCCCGGTTTCCGAATTCCTGGCAATTGCTCGAAAGCGGCATGACATGCGCAGTTTTCCTTGGCGAGGTCGAGGCTTTCGCCGGGCGGTTGCTGGGGCGCCCCTTCCAGGTCGCCTACGAAAGGGATGTGCAACGGCTCTACTCGGTCATGCGCGTCGCCAGCATCGTCGGCAAAGAGGATGTCCTGTTTGGAAAATTCAACGTCGGCTACACGGAAAAGCACAACCATCCCTGGCTGATGCGGCTCGACGATGCCGCTCCCACGTCGCCTTCCCCGGCCGACGGCCCACGGGTGAGCGAGCGGCTCTACCAGGGAACGCGCTTCGCATCGACGGTGGGACAGGCCTCGGTGGCCGAATTTCAGGCCATGTCGGCGGACGGCATCGGGGAGATCCTGACCCGGGCCGGGCGCGGCTCCCGCACCATCCACATCTTCAGCCGCTTCGAACAAACGCGCGGAGGTAGCGAACTTCATGCGCTCGACCTCGCGGAACGGCTGCGCCCCTACGCCAAGGTCGAGCTATGGGCCCCGACCATGTGCCACTCGGCCTTCATCGAGAGCGGAACCGTTCGGGTCATCGATCCCTGGCACGGGGACTTGCCGGCTCCGGGCGGCATCGTCGTGCTGATCGGCCTCTACTTCGACCTTGGGCCGTGGATGGCGCAAGTCGCCCCTTTCCGCGTCATCGCCCTTTACAATACCTTCGAGGCCACGCTCGCGGTGTCGCGGCTTGATGCCGTCGCGCGATGGACGGGCTTGCGGACCGACCTCCTTTATTGCGCCCACCTGATGGAACGGGAGCTTGGCCTGCCGGGGGTGTTCGAGCCTTCCCCGACCGACCTCGACCTGTTTCACCCCGTGCCGGCGCCCGGAACGGCGTTCACGCTTGGCCGGCACAGCCGCGACGTGATCGAGAAGCATCACCCCGAGGACGCGCGCGTTTACCGGGCGGTCGCGGCCCTGGGCGGTCGCTCGGTCCTCCTGGGTGGGGTATCGATGCGCGAAACTTTCGGCCCCGTGGAGGAGCTCGACCTGAAACCGTCCACCAGCAAGGGCATCCCGGAGTTTCTGCAATCGCTCCATTGCTATTACTACCGCACCGGAACCTGGGTTGAGCCCTGGGGCCGCGTCGTGATCGAGGCCATGGCCTGCGGGCTGCCCGTGGTGGCGCACCGGCTCGGCGGCTACGCGGAAGCCATCGAAGATGGGCGCACAGGTTTCCTGTTCGACGAAACCGACGAGGCCATCGAGCGGATCAGCCGATTGATGGGGGATCGCGACCTGCGAAACAGGATGGGTCGGGAAGCCCGAGCGGCGGCGGAACGCCTTGTCGGGCCGGAAGCGATGCGTCGCCTCGCGGCCTTTTACCTGTTCGAACCCAGTACCCTCGAAACGGTCTGAGCCGTTGTCGGGCAGGTACCGTCGCCTTTGGCGGACCGCTCCTGAAGGCAAGCAACCGCCCGGGTAGCCGGGTCAGTGATTGGGCGTGTGGAGCCGGTCGCCGGTGTTCGACCGGCCTTCGGGCGGAACCGAGCCGAATGCCCGTTCGAGCCGGTCATGGGGTAAACGTCGGTTCTGGGCGGCCGCGATCAGGAACCCGTAGACGCCCGTCACGTCCAGCACGTCTCCCATCTCGAAGCTTCGCGTCCGGATCCGTCGCTGTTCCGCGTCGGACGAGAGACGCGCCAGCGCGCCGGTGAGCGCCGTTTGGTCGTAGCGCACCACCTCCCCCAAACCGAAGCGGTCTACGTAACCGGCCGCGCCGCTCGCCTCGTTGGCGAGCACCAGGAAGGGCGTGCCGGCCGACGCCGTAACGAATGGCATTTTGGATGGCAGCGACAAGCGGCCGATCGCGGCCGCATGACCGTCCGTCTCGGTGCCGCTCGAGGACGGCACGAGAACGAAATGAGATTGCTCGATTCGGTCTGCGATCGCGCGATGCGACAGTTCGGGACAGATGGTGATTCCCGAGCCGACAAGCAGATCACCCTCGAGATCAAGGAAGTGAAGGTCGTTGCTGCTGGTGAACCAGTCAACTTCGAGACTGGTGCCGCGCATCACCTTCACGGTGGCCTCGAGCCAGGCCTGATGCCATATGTTGCCGACGATGCATCCGCGCGGCTGCCCGGCCGGGGCCGGGGCCGACGGACGCTCGCGCAGGAACTTGCGGGCAACGAGCGGCGGCAGGAGCCAGAACGGGCGGGCGAAGCGCTCCTCGTAGACGCCCCGCATCACATCCGAGATCACGAACCGGGCATCGGCCGCTTCCACCAGTTCGGTCATCAGGCTGGACGGGATCCCGTCGTTCAGGACGCTGTTGTCGTCCATGACCCAGAGGGCGAGCGGCGCCCCGGTCATGGCCTTGGCGGTCAATGCCATCGTGACGTCCTCGCGCGTATAGGCGATGACGACGATGTTGCGCACCGTGTAGCTGCCGAGACGGGACGCAATAAAGGTCGAGATCGTTTGGCGGTCCTGTGAGTATTGGTGGAGCACATGATCGGCGACAGGTTGCACGACTTGCGAGCCGCCCCAATGGTCGAAGGCGCGAAACAGGACATAGGGCGGGGCTTCCTCGAGCACGCGGCTCATGAGGACCCCGGTCCCGTGGGCAAAATTGATCTCGTTGGCCATGATGATCAGGTCGATGTCGCGCCGACCGCCATCCACGGCGGCGATGCGCGCCTGCACGGCCAGAGTCACGTCATAATCTCGGACTACCGCTCGCGCGGGTTGGCCGGCCACGACCTGAAGCTCGGGAACAGGGTCGTCTCCGGCCAGCAGGCCGGACTCGTCAAAGGCGAGCGCCGTCGCGTCCGCCTTCACCGGAAGGCCTACGGCCTCAGTCGGTTCCCCGGCGGGGGCCGGCCCTGCGTCGCCGCGCTCGGGCGTGTTCCCGTCCTGCGATGCGGCATCGACCTTGAGGGCCACCATGACCAACCCATCCGCCAAGGCGGTGTAGCGATCGTTCAAACGCTCCACCCCGGCCGTCGAGCGCCGCAGGTTATCCAGTCCACCGGCAACCAGCCCAAGGTTGTTGCGCTCCTTCTGCAGTCGATCTCCGATTTCGGCGACCGTCGCCGAGAGCACGGCCACGTGGTTGTGTTCGGCTTCAACGAGATCGGTGAACTCGGCGATCTTCTCGATGGCGGGCTTCGGCACCCACCCCTGGTGCTGCTGCTGCGCGCGACGCAG
>CALMOK010000249.1 GCA_937871825.1 uncultured Alphaproteobacteria bacterium | reverse complement strand
AGCTGGAGCGCCACGTCGACCCCGACGATAGGACGGTGTCCTATACGGGCCGCGTCATGAAACTGCTGGCGAAATCGCGGGGCCGGATCATCGGCGTGTTCCGCGACCGCCCCGACGTTGGCCTGCGGGTCATTCCAACCGACAAGAAAAACTCGAGTGCCGAATACGCGGTGCCCGAGGAGCTTCGCGGCGATGCCCAGGACGGCGATCTCGTGTCAGCGGAACTGGTGGGGCGGGGCAATGCCTTTGGGCTGTCCGTGGTAAAGGTGGTCGAGCGTCTCGGCGCGCTTGGCGGCGAACGCGCCATCAGCCTGATCGCGATCCAGACCCATCATATCCCGGACGTGTTCCGGCCCCAAACGCTTGCCGAAGCGGAGGACGTCCGCGAACCCGCTATGGAGGGACGGGAAGACTGGCGCGACGTGCCGTTGGTGACGATCGACCCGCCCGACGCCAAGGACCACGACGATGCCGTTCACGCCGAACCCGATCCGGCGCCGGACAACGCCGGCGGCCACATCGTGACGGTGGCGATCGCCGATGTCGCCGCTGTGGTCAGGCCCGGCACCTCGCTCGATCGCGAGGCGTTGGATCGTGGGAATTCGGTCTACTTTCCCGATCGGGTGGTGCCCATGTTGCCCGAACGGATTTCAAGCGATCTCGGGTCCCTTCGTCCGCTGGAGGACCGCCCTGCCCTCGCGGTCCGCATGGTTTTGGGCGCCGATGGCCGCAAACGCCGGCATACCTTCCATCGCGTGATGATGCGCTCGCATGCCAAATTGAACTACGCCCAGGCGCAGGCCGCCATCGACGGGCGCCTCGACGACGTGACACGGCCCATCCTGGACACGATCCTCCAGCCTCTTTGGGCGGCCTACGCGACCGCCAAGCTGGCCCGCGACGAGCGTGCGCCGCTCGACCTCGACTTGCCGGAGCGAAAGGTCGTCCTCAAGGCGGATGGAACCGTCGACCGCGTCACCGTGCCGGAACGCCTCGACGCCCACCGGCTCATCGAGGAGTTCATGATCCTCGCCAACGTGGCCGCCGCCGAAACGTTGGAAGCGAGGCGCCAAGTCCTGATCTACCGGGTACATGACGAACCCTCGATCGAGAAGTTGAACGGATTGGCCGAATTCTTGGGCACGATCGGCATCAAGCTCGCCAAGGGCCAGGTACTTCGGCCAGCGCAGTTCAACGGCATCCTCGGTCGGGTGAAAGATAGCGACAACGAGCACCTGGTGAACGAAGTCGTGCTCCGCTCGCAAGCGCAAGCCGAATATTCGGCCGAGAATTATGGCCATTTCGGCTTGAACCTCCGGCGCTACGCTCATTTTACGTCACCGATCCGGCGTTACGCCGACCTCGTCGTGCATCGCGCCCTGATCCGCGCCCTGGGTCTCGGGACCGACGGGTTGCCCGACGTGAGCCTGTCGGATCTGTCCGAGGTCGCGACGCGGATCTCGGCCGCCGAGCGCCGTGCCATGGCGGCCGAGCGCGAAACCATCGATCGGTTGATCGCGGCTCACTTGGCCGATCGGGTCGGGGCGACCTTTGCGGGCCGTATCGGCGGCGTGACGCGCGCCGGCCTGTTCGTGAAGCTGACGGAAACGGGGGCCGATGGGTTCATTCCAGCCAGCCAGTTGGGCGATGAATATTTCCGCTACGACGAAACCGCGCGCGCCATGGTGGGAACCGAGACGGCAACGACGTTCCGCCTCGGCGATCTTGTCGACGTGAGGCTTGTGGAAGTGGCGCCCTTGGCGGGTGCCCTCCGGTTCGAGATCGTCGGCGAAGGACGCCGTCGCCGGACACTTGGGAAGGGACGGCCGCCGTTGGGCGGCGATAAGAGCGATGCCGGATCGAAAAGACGAACCCACCCGGCAAGGGCGCATGGCAGCCGCAGGGGGCGAGCCGGATGAGTGTAGGCCAGGTCGTCGACACACGTTCGACGCCGCGCGCCGTCAAGCGCGGCTTTTTGGGGCGCTGCCCGAACTGCGGTGAGGGGCACATCTTTCGCGCCTACCTGAAGGTCCGGGATCAATGCGAGTCGTGCGGTGAGGACCTGCATCATCATCGCGCCGACGATGCGCCTCCCTATCTCACGATCCTGATCGTCGGCCACGTTGTCGGCTTTATCCTTTTCACACTCTTGGCAACCGTGGAGGACGTGCCGAACTGGGTTCATTTTACGCTTTGGCCCGCGTTGGTCGCGGGATTGTCGCTGATCCTGCTGCCCCGGATCAAAGGCGCGCTGGTTGGCCTGCAATGGGCGCAGCGCATGCACGGGTTTGGAGGGGACCTCACTTAGTTCGGAGCCTGCCAGTGGACGCCAAACCTTGACTCCGAACCCTTCCCCGCTATGGTCCGGCTAGATACGGCGCGGATCGACTTCTGCGCCGGTTTTCGTGTTGACGGCTCGCGAGGGCCTCATTCAGCCCAGGGGTTTCATCGATGGCCAAGGCCGCCACCATCAAGATCAAGTTGCTGTCGACAGCCGACACGGGGTTCTTTTACGTCACGGAAAAGAACGCCAGGACGAAGACCGACAAGTTCTCGTTCAAGAAGTATGATCCCGTCGCGCGCAAGCACGTCGAATTCAAGGAAACCAAGATCAAGTAAGCGCGAAGCGAACCAGCGCTTCATGTTTGATGAGGCGCTTTTCGGTTCAAGGATTTTAAAGCGCTTGGCTTTGTCTTGATCGGGTTAGGGCTTGGATCGTTTCAGTCGACCGGTAGTTGACCGTATTTGCGGATGTCGGATGGCCCATGGGGCCCTGCGTTCCCTCGAAGCAGTGAACTGGCACCGTCGGGGGTAAACGCCTCTTAGAAAGAGGAGGCCGGCTGGAAGCAGCGACGAGGAGGCCACTCCTGCTGCTTCCAAGCCGGCCAACCCCACGGACCCAGGAGATGCGGCGGACCTGAGCACCCCGCAGGGTTTTGTTCGACGGATTGTCCGTCTTATGCGTAATATCGATCAGCGAATTTCCGGACACCAACAGGGTGATCAAAAGATCATGACGTGGGCTTATTCGTCGAAAAAACCGCCGCCCCCCTGCTGACACGATCTGCCAAAACCGAAGCATCATGTCGCACAACTGGGAAAATACCAGTCCCGGGCTTTTTTGCAATCGGCTTTCAATATCTTAGCTTTTTACCGTGCAGTTTGGTTAAATTTTTAGAAGTCCTCGCTTGTACCGCACGCGCTCGCCGTGTCGTACGACGTGCGAGTGATGCAACGTGGAATGGCCCATAGCCGATCGCGCAGATTAACGCTCTTCAAGCGGCCTGAGCCGATACCATGTTGCGGCCGTTGTGTTTGGATTGGTAGAGCGCAAGGTCGGCGCGCTTGAACAAGCCGGTCGGGTCGTCATCACGACCGCGATCCGCGATGCCGATCGATACGGTGATCGGGATGCTGCGAGCTCCTCGTTCGATGGGAAATTCAGCGTGATCGATCGCGTTTCTGATCCGTTCGGCCACGACCTCGGCGCGCTCGATCGAGGCATCGGGTAGAACGACGATGAACTCCTCGCCGCCCAGGCGACACACCAAATCGTCGGCGCGGAGCACACGCTTGATGCGCGCGGCGAACCCACGAAGGATCTCGTCCCCCACGTCATGCCCGTAGGTATCGTTGACCAGTTTGAAGTGATCCAGGTCGAGGATCATGAGCGACAACGGTTTTCCGCGTGCCGCCGCGTGGCTGATCATCGATTTGAGTTGGCCTTCCAGGTAGCGTCGATTGTTAAGCCCGGTCAACGAGTCAATCAGGGCCATCTCGATCGACGTTTGAAGCTGGTCGCGCAATTCGCTTGAGTACCGCTTTCGGCGCACCTGCGTGCGGACCCTTGCCAGGAGTTCGTTGCGGTCGATGGGACGGGCGAGATAATCGTTCACCCCGATATCGAGGCCCCGCAGGACACGACCCCGATCGTCGCCATCGGCGATGAGCAGAATCGGCAACTGGCGTGTCCGCTCAAGAGACCGTAACTGGCCGCAAAGCCGCAAAGCGTCGTAATTGTTGAGACCCAAACTGATAACGAAGAGATCGTAGTCAGCCTCGGCACTCTTGATCAGCGCATCCTGCGGATTGAGCTCCACCGAGACGTCGTGCGTGGCCGACAAGATGTCGGTGATCCGATCCGCGGAGCTTGGGCGGTCGTCAACGACGAGGACACGGGCACCCAACCCCGAATCGTCGGCCAGATTGGGAAGGCCCGCAACCGTTCCCAGCACCGCGGTCGCGCTGGCGCGGCTTCGCAACTCATCCAGCACTACCTTGAGCGTCAAAGAGCGGACGCGAGCCAGCAAGGCCACTTCATCCACGGGCTTGGTGAGAAAATCGTCGGCCCCCGATTCGAGGCCCCGCACCCGGTCGGATGATTGGTCGAGCGCCGTGACCATCACCACGGGGATGTGGGCGGTGAGGCTATCGGCCTTCAAGCGCCGGCAGATCTCGAACCCATCGATGCCGGGCATCATCACATCGAGAAGAACGAGGTCGCAACCATCCCGCTGGCAGATCGCCAAGGCTTCCAGACCGTTCGAAGCGGTGATGACGTCGTAATATTCCGCCGTCAGGCGCGCTTCGAGCAGCCGGACGTTGGCCCTTATGTCATCAACGACAAGGATACGCGCGGTCATCCAAGTGCCTCGTCAATCTTCAAGATAGTTTCGAACCGTCTCAAGAAATTTCACCACGGAAATCGGTTTCGACAGGTAGGCTTCACAGCCGCCCTGCCGGATCTTTTCCTCATCACCTTTCATCGCAAAGGCCGTAATGGCGATAACGGGGATCGATCGAAGGTCCTCGTCGTCCTTCAACCATTGGGTGACTTGTAGGCCAGAC
This sequence comes from uncultured Alphaproteobacteria bacterium, assembly GCA_937871825.1. Taxonomy (GTDB): domain Bacteria; phylum Pseudomonadota; class Alphaproteobacteria; order Rhizobiales; family Beijerinckiaceae; genus Lichenihabitans. The sequence continues at coordinate 2,817 of CALMOK010000249.1, read as the reverse complement.
ACTTCGGGAAGTTGAATATCCATCAGAATGAGGTCGGGCCGGTGCGTCCGTGCCAAGCCGACGGCCTCGACGCCATTTCGCGTCTGGATTGTCACGTAGCCGTTCGCTTCCAGAAGGTCGCTGAACAGCTTCATGTTGAGTTCGTTGTCTTCGACGATCAGAACTTTTTTCACCATGGCCCAACTCTCGAAACCCCCCGATTGGCCGAGGGTGGGCCTCCTCTCGTTAGAGGCACAGTCGAAACATAGTCTTAACGTAGCCGATAGACATTGACGAAAGGACAACCGGATCAATGAAAAGCCGCGATGAGCGATCCCGTACGGCAACGCGCCGAAGTCAAGCACAACCAGGGCTTGATGGCGAAACGCTCGCCATCGAGGCTTTGGCCTTTCTTGCCGCCAGCCCCGAGCGGTTGCACACCTTTATCGACACAACCGGCGTGGTGTTCGACGACTTACGTCAGGCTGCCTCACAACCCGGTTTCGGGTCCGGCATTCTTGCCTATGTGCTGTCCGACGACGGGCTGTTGATCGACTTCGCGACCAGTCGCGACAGCGACCCCGAGGAAACGGCAACACTGATTCGGCGCATTCAGGATCGTGACTTGGCCGACGATTAAACGCCTGCCGTCACCTCTTGCAAGCTTCGTCCGGCATGATCTTGAGTTCCGTCAGGTCGCCCGCCAGAACGAAATCGGCGTAATCCAGCTTCAACCCCCGAGCGATCCCATTCTCGTAAAGGTCGAAGGACATGACGTATTCGGGAGGAGCATTGCGCTTACTGCCGTCGAAGTAGCTGATCGCGACCGGCCAATGGCGCGTGTTTCGCAAGGCATCCACTTGGGCCGCCTTCTCGGTCGCAGGTTCCTCGCTCGCCTTTCCAATTACGCTCAGGGTTTCAAAGACCTTCTTTCCCGTGTCGGACCCGTCAAACACGGCGGCTGACAGGAGCTTGCCGCCGGTCCGCGCCGTGTTCAGCACCCTTTTCAAATGTTCGGTCGGGAAAAGCACTCCCGGCTCGAGATCGAGTGTTTCGGATTTCGGTTGGTTGAGCGCGACCGCCACCAATCCATCGCGGGATTTGTGAGCGGTTCCGTTGACACCGTTTCTGCTGTCGGCTTGGCCCTTGGTGGCGATGGTGAATCGATAATCGTGAGAATCGCCGCCCTCGAAGCTCGCCGTTTGCATTTCGGACACGCGAGCTTCACCCTCTTGGGGCTGCAACGCCGTCATTTGACGGACCGACATGGCGTATCCGTCACAATCGGAGCCAGTGAAATCATAGGACAACAAGCCCTCGACGGCTTCTGGCGCCTTGGTGCCGGACGAGCGTAGCAGGCTTAACTTGTAGACCGCATGGTGCGGCACGAGCGGAACCGAGGCCATGGTGTCGGCCGCCGAAGCTGGGCCGGCGCTTCCCAAGACGCTGCTTCCGAGGACGAAGGCGAACAGCGCGGGTCGCAAGTCGGAATGATATTTCACCGTTGTGACTCCCAAGGACCGATCACTTCGTTGAAGCTTAAACGATCGAAAAAAGGCGGATGTGCAGCCAAACCGTCTGTGTCATAGAGCGGCTGGCAGGCGCGGCAATGCGCGACGCCAAGCCGTTTGCAGCTGGAGGACCCATGGGTACGATCGACCAGAAACTCACCGAACTCGGAATAGTTCTTCCGACACCGGCAGCACCGATCGCCAATTATGTACCCTTCGTTCTATCCGGCAAGCTCCTCTACATTTCCGGGCAGATTTCCATCGGTGTCGACGGCAAGCTGGCGGACGCGCATCGTGGCAAACTCGGCGGAACCGTTGATCGTGAAGCCGGCCAAGCCGCCGCTCGCCTTTGCGTGGTGAACATCCTGGCTCAGGCCAAAGCCGCGCTCGGCGACCTCGACCGCGTCGCCCGCCTGATCCGCCTCGGTGGGTTCATCAACTGCGAGCCCGACTTCATCGACGCGCCCGCCGTGATGAACGGCGCATCGGACCTCGCCGTCATGGTGTTCGGCGACAAGGGCCGTCACGCCCGCACCACCATCGGGGTGGCCTCGCTCCCGCTCGGTTGCGCCGTGGAGGTCGAGGCGCTGTTCGAAGTGAACGGATGAACCTGCCTGCCCGCGCGGGCGTTCCTACCTGGTTGATGGAGCGCCCGATCGCGCATCGGGGCTTGCACGATGCGGGCGCGTCCATTGTCGAAAACTCGGCCAGCGCGGCCCGGGCCGCGACGCGAAGCGGCTACGCGATCGAGTGCGACGTGCAATTCTCGGCCGACGAAGACGCCATCGTTTTTCACGATTTCAGCCTGGACCGCCTCACGGGGCGTTCCGGGCCGCTCGAAGCGCACTCGTCCGCGGTGCTCCAGGCGATCGGCTTCAAGGTCGGCGACGACAGGATCCTGTCGCTTGGCGGGCTGTTCGATATCGTGGGCGGAAAGACACCCATCGTCTGCGAAATCAAAAGCCGCTTCGACGGTGACGTCCGCCTGGCCGATCGGGTGACGGAACTCGCGAGTGCCTACGCGGGTCCCTTCGCGGTCAAGAGTTTCGATCCCGGAATCGTCGCGCACCTTCGTCCCACCGCCCGCTTCCCTTTGGGGATCGTGGCGGAAGCCGACTATTCAGACGCGTCCTGGAGGCATTTGTCGGATTTTCAGAAGCGAGACCTCGCCCAGTTCCTCCACGTCGAACAGACAAGGCCCGATTTCCTGTCCTACAACGTCAGGGATCTCCCGCACGCCGTTCCGCACCTGTGCCGGGTCGCCCTCGACATGCCGGTGATGGCCTGGACGGTGCGCAACCCGGACCAGCGCCGGCTCGCCGAGATG
>CALMOK010000248.1 GCA_937871825.1 uncultured Alphaproteobacteria bacterium | reverse complement strand
GTCTGCGCAAAGGGCGAAAAATCCACACCGACCTTCTTGACGTAATTCAGGAAGCGCTTTCCGAAGGACAAGCCGTATGAGTCGTGCGTGGTGTCATCGGACAATTCCGGGAACAGAAGTTCCCCCGAATCTCGCCCGGCGATCAAGCAGTCGACGAAACCGCGATCGAGGATCGCGCGGGACAGTGGTATCCACCGTCGCGAAGCACCCTGATTTTCTTTCACGCGGATATCCTCGGCAAAAAGGTTTATGCCAAGATAGCCGCATCGCACCGTTATGTGCTTGACCCGGAGTTGAGCCGCCTCCTCACGCCGCATGCCGAGGCAAACCTCAATCAGAGGGATCCAATAAAGACTATCTCGGACAATCAGCGCTCCTCGTCCAGTCAGATGGTGGCGTCCCGCTCGTCCTTGCCAAATGTCCGTCCTGAACAGGACTTGGAGTGCGATCGTCGGTGCCATCCCGCGTTCAAGCTTGATGGTTACCGAGTCTTTTTTGACCGTTAAAAAAAGCCCTTCAAAGACATTCTCGATGCCTTTGGCCGCGGTTCTTGTTGATTTGACATGATCGACGAAGGCTTTGTATGTGCCGCAAAGACGACTCCACGTTTTGGGTTTGACGCGATCAAGCTTCTTCGTCTTTTCAATTTCATCGACGTGCAGGAGAAGCTCCTCGAAGCTTCGTTCCCGACGCTTCTCACGGTCAAGCCACAGATTTTTGTGATCGCTTGGCAAGCAGAGAAACCGGGTCCGCATTCGAACCGTGTCCTCTCTCGTGAGGGTCGCGAGAGAAACATCGCCCAAAAGCCGATTGACGTGGCGCAAGGTGCCAGCCAGTTCGAGCCCGCGCGTTTCGCTTCATCCAAGGATCTTGACACTGTCCTCGACGAAGCCACGCCAAAGAATGTTCACAGTGAGGCCATCCCCATCGGGAGAGGCGGGTGACATCGGCCGTGTCGAGGACTTGCGTTGGACCTCAACAACCGGCTTCGGCGATAGGGGGCTGGGTCGGTATCCGTGCCCGCTTGGCGGGGGGGGCGCCGGAGGACGCAATTGGTCGGCACTGGAATCGAGCGATGCTGCAGGATCTGATGCCGAACTTTGCTTAACCTCCGCAAGGGCGGTCGTTGGAGCGTGAAGGTCGTCCGGCGCACGGGAGGGAGATGGTGTGATCCCCGAACCAATCAGCGGGCCGAGCTGTTTCATCCGGTGAATGGCAATCCGATAGCGGTCTTCACTTTCGTCGGACGGGGAAAACCACCGCGCGATAAACCCCTGCCCACGAACGCGGTCCGGCCGGATATCCTCGGCGATCCTGGCACAATAGGCCGCGGTCGCTCGCGTCATAACGGCCTGGAGCGTGGGCATGATTTCGACCGCAGAGCCGTCGGGAATTCCGGCTTCGGCCGCGAACCGCGTGATGGCATCCGGCTCGAAAATGGACCGACTTTCGATGGCGGCCTCGGCGCTCGACGTCGCCACATCTCGATAATGTTCGTAGATCTCATGCGGGTCTTCGCCGCGGACGTGAAGCGGAGAACGGAATGCCGATTGGTGTTCGCGTTTGCTCGCCACGATCGCTGCAGCGAGCTTCTGCAATTGTCCAGTGTTCAACGAGGAGTTCTGTCGAGCCTCCATGAATACGTCCTCACACGCGAATCCCAACACACGCGATTCATAGGCTGCCCGACTCTGCGCGACATGCGCAAGGCTCCTGACGATTTCGCGCTGGCCGAAGCGGGCCTGCAGGTCTTGGGGGATTGCCCGACGAAAAACCCAGCCCTGAGGCCGCCGTCGGAGGTAGGTTCCGTTCGCCACCGCGATGATCCATGCGGGCCGGGAGCGGTGTGACGACCCCGCGCCGGCTGTCCGATTGGACATCCTGCTTGGACTCAGCGCTTGGAGTCGCCTAAACCCCAGGCCAGCGCCAAGCGGCTCACTTCGGCAATATCAGAGGCTTAACGGCGATGTGGCTGCCGTTCATAGACACTTATCGAACCAGCGGCGGCGCTGGCGATCTGGCAGGCATCGCAGGCGGCCGAGGGAACGCCCGTCGCAACCTATCTGCAGTCGCGCGGGCTCGACCTTCCGGCCTTGCTGGCCCTGCGCTCTCATGCTGGCCTGAAACACCCTTCGGGCGGCGTCTGGCCGGCGATGGTGGCGCTCGTGACGCATGGCGTCACCGGATCGCCGATCGCTGTTCACCGCACCTTTCTCGCCCGCGACGACAACGGCAAGGCGCCGGTCGATCCCCTGCTGCCGATGCTGGTCGACATGATCGAGGCGAGCGACAAG
>CALMOK010000247.1 GCA_937871825.1 uncultured Alphaproteobacteria bacterium | reverse complement strand
GCGCGACGAGCCCGTGCCATATTCGCGGCCCGCGAACACCACCAGCGGAACGCCTTCCTGCTTGTACAGCATGGCGGCATCGTAGATCGGCAGGTCCTCGGCCGAGGGGTAGTGGCGCGTCACGCCGCCTTCCACGCCCGGAACCATCTGGTTCTTGATGCGGATGTTGGCGAAGGTGCCGCGCATCATCACCTCGTGGTTGCCGCGCCGCGTGCCATACTGGTTGAAGTCCTGCGGCCGGACCTGGTGATCCATCAGGTAGCGCCCGGCCGGCGCCGCCGCCTTGATCGACCCCGCCGGGGAAATATGGTCGGTGGTGATGGAGTCGAGGAAGAGCCCGAGGACGCGCGCGTCCTTGACGTCGGCGATGGCGGGCGGCGTCTTGGTCAGCCCCTCGAAATAGGGCGGGTTCCGCACATAGGTCGAGGCCATGCTCCAATGGTAGGTCTGGCTCGTCGGCACCTCGATGCCGCGCCAATGCTCGTCGCCCCCGAAGACGTTGCCGTAGCGATGGGCGAAGATCGCCTTGGTGACCGATTTCTTGTGTAGGCTCGACACCTCTTCCTGGCTCGGCCAGATGTCGCGAAGATAGACCGGGCCCTTGTGGCCTTCCCCGAGCGGCTCGGTCGTCAGGTCAACGTGCAGCGAGCCCGCGAGCGCGTAGGCCACGACGAGCGGGGGCGAGGCGAGATAGTTCGCCTTGACGTCCGGGTTCACCCGGCCCTCGAAGTTGCGGTTGCCCGAGATCACGGCGGCCGCCACGACGTCCTTGTCGTTGATGGTCTTCGAGATGTCGGGGGGCAGCGGGCCGGAATTGCCGATGCAGGTCATGCAGCCGTAGCCGGTGAGGTTGAAGCCGAGCTTGTCGAGGTCGTCCTGCAGGCCCGAAGCCTGCAGGTACTCCCCAACCACCTGGCTGCCGGGCGACAGCGAGGTCTTCACCCAGGGCTTGGTCTTGAGGCCCGCCTCGACGGCTTTGCGCGCCAGCAGCCCCGCGCCCATCATCACGTTGGGGTTGGACGTGTTGGTGCAGGAGGTGATGGCGGCGATCACCACGTCGCCGTGGCCGAGGTCGAAATTCGCGTTCTCGACCGGGAAACGCTGGTCGGTGTCGGCGACCTTGTATTCCTTGAGCAGCGCGTTGTTGAAGCTCGCCTTGGCGGATTCCAGCGTCACCCGGTCCTGCGGGCGCTTCGGCCCCGCGAGCGAGGGCACCACGTCGCTGAGGTCGAGTTCGAGGTGTTCGGTGAACATCGGGTCGGGGCTGGCGGTGTCGCGCACCATGCCCTGGGCGGCCGCATAGGCCTTCACCAGCGCGATCCGGGCGTCGCTCCGGTTCGTGGCGTCGAGGTAGTTGATCGTTTCGGCGTCGATGGGGAAGAAGCCGCAGGTGGCGCCATATTCGGGCGCCATGTTGGCGATGGTGGAGCGGTCGGCGAGCGACAGGCTGTCGAGGCCGGGGCCGTAGAATTCGACGAACTTATTCACCACGCCGAGCTTGCGGAGCATCTGGGTGACGGTCAGCACGAGGTCGGTCGCGGTACGGCCTTCCTTCAGCTTGTTGGTGAGCTTGAAGCCGACCACCTGGGGCAGCAGCATGGAATAAGGCTGGCCCAGCATCACGGCTTCGGCCTCGATGCCGCCGACCCCCCAGCCGAGCACGGCGAGCGCGTTGACCATTGTGGTGTGGGAATCGGTGCCGACCAGCGTGTCGGGATAGGCGACCTGGACGGTTTCGCCGTTGAAAACCTCGGGGCGGGTCCAGACCGTCTGCGACAGGTATTCGAGGTTGACCTGGTGGCAGATGCCGGTGCCGGGCGGCACCACCCGGAAGTTCGAAAAGGCCTGCTGGCCCCAGCGCAGGAAGCGGTACCGCTCGCCATTCCGCTCGTATTCGAGATTGACGTTGTCGTCGAAAGCCTTGGCGGTGCCGAACTCGTCAACGATCACCGAATGGTCAATCACGAGGTCCACCGGCACCAGCGGGTTGATCTTGTCGACGTCGCCGCCCAGCCCCGCCATGGCGTCGCGCATCGCCGCGAGGTCGACAACGGCGGGCACGCCGGTGAAATCCTGCATCAGCACGCGCGCCGGCCGGAAGGCGATCTCACGCTCGTCCTTGCCGCGCTGCTCGAGCCATTGGGCGACGGCCAGGATGTCGGCCTTGGTGACGCTGCGCCCGTCCTCGAAGCGCAGCAGGTTTTCCAGCAGCACCTTCATGGAGAAGGGCAGTTGCGACACCCCCGCCAGACCGTTCTTTTCGGCCTCGGGAATGGAGAAATACATGTATTTCTCGTCGCCGACCTCGAGGGTCCTGCGGCAATTGAAGCTGTCGAGCGAAGCCATGATATGTCCTGACGAGAGCGGCGCGGCGCGTCTTGTATAAGATCGTTCTAAAGTTGCCGGCGACGCCGGGCAAGGCCGCATGGGCCAATCGAAAAGGGACGGTCCTGCGTCGATCCTGCCAATTGAAGGTTTGTGACCTGGCGGTCGCGCGGGGCGGACGCACCGTGCTGCGGGACGTTTCGTTCAACCTCGGCGCCGGCGAGGCCGTGGAGATCACGGGTCCGAACGGCACCGGCAAATCGACGCTCCTGCGCGCGCTCGGCGGATTCTTGCCCTTGTTGTCCGGCACGCTCGACTGGACGGAAGACGGCTGGGACGACGACCGGACCACTGGCGAAACGGACGCCGCCCCCCTGCCCGAGCGCCTGCACTACCTCGGCCACGCCGACGGGCTGAAAACCGCACTCACGTGCGGGGAAAATCTCCGGCTCTGGGGAGCGATGGCCGGCCATGCCGAGCCCGCGGCCGGGCCGGCGCTCGATCGGGTCGGGCTCGGCGCCCTCGCCGACTTCCCGGTCGCCTACCTGTCGGCGGGGCAGCGGCGACGCGTCGCTCTGGCCCGCCTGCTGGTGGCGCGCCGCCCGCTTTGGCTGCTCGACGAGCCGGCGACCGCGCTCGACCGCGCCGCCCAGGCAACCCTGTCGGCCATGATGGCCGACCATCTCGGCGGGGGCGGGGTGGTGATCGCCGCCACCCACGCGCCGCTCGGCTTGGCCGGCGCCCGCGAACTGCGGCTGGAGCCGTGAAGCGGACCCTGCTGGCGCTGTTCTGGCGCGACATCACCCTGGCGCGGCGCGTCGGCGGGGGCGGCGTCATGGGGGTCGTGTTTTTCCTGAGCCTTGTGACGGTGGTACCCTTCGCGATCGGGCCGGACCTCAACCTGTTGTCGCGCATCGGCCCCGCCATCCTGTGGATCGCCGCACTGCTGTCCGGGCTGCTCGGGCTCGACCGATTGTTCCAGGCCGACGAGGAGGACGGCTCGCTCGACCTGTTCCGCCTGAGCCCCGCCCCGCTCGAACTCGTGGTGCTGGTCAAATGCGCCGCCCATTGGTGCGTCACCGGCCTGCCGCTCGTGCTCGCCGCCCCCCTGTTCGGGCTGATGCTGGCCCTCGACGGCCCGGCGCTCGGGGGCGTGACGCTGAGCCTGCTTGTGGGCACTCCCGCCCTCACCTTCCTGGGCGCGATCGGCGCGGCGCTGACGGTGTCGCTGCGGCGGGGCGGGCTCCTGCTGTCGATCCTGGTGATCCCGCTCGCCGTGCCGGTGCTGATTTTCGGGGTTTCGGCGGCAACGGCGGCCGGCGGGGGCACGATGCCGTTCCTGACGCCCTTTCTTGTCCTCTGCGCCCTCAGCCTCGCGGCCATCGCCCTGTCGCCTTTCGCGGCGGCCGCAGCGTTGCGAAGCGCCGGCGAGTAGCGGGGCCGGTGTCGTAAACAGGTTGGGAAATCTGATCGCGTTGGGTAACGATTTGACTCAACCGACCACCCCTTCGGGGCAAGCCCGGATCGTATAGGAAGGCTGCGGCGGGCTACGGACGGGTCGAGCCCGACCTGAAGCGGCGTGAAGAGACCTATTCGGATCGTGTTCTTCACGCGCTACATTGTCGGTACGAGTCGCGCCATCGGGAGAAAAATCGATCATGTACAGGCCTCCCGCTTTCCGCGACGACGAGAGGGCAAGCTTGTGGGCGACGATCCGCGCGGCACGTCTGGCCAATCTAGTCACCGCGACAGCCGACGGTCCGCTGGTCACCCCCTTGCCGTTGTTGTTCGATGAGACCGAAGGCCAGCACGGCGTGATCTATGGCCATCTCGCCAAGGCCAACCCGCAATGGCGGGTGCCGCCGCTCGGCGAGGGTCTGGCGATCTTCATGGGACCAGACGCTTACGTGAGGCCGGCGTGGTATGCGACAAAGGCGGAGACCGGTAAGGTGGTGCCGACATGGAACTACGTGGCGGTCCACGCGCACGGTCCCTTGGAGTTCTTTGAAGACGCCAAGCGTCTGCTCGACGCTGTGACCCGGCTGACGAACCTGCATGAGCAGCAACGGGCGATGCCGTGGGCGGTAGACGACGCCCCGGCCGAGTTCATCGCGGCTCAGTTCAGGGGGATCGTGGGGGTGCGTATGCCGATCACCCGCCTGGAGGGCAAGCGCAAGATGAGCCAGAATAGGAACGAGGCCGACCGCGCCGGCGTGGCGGCGGGACTTGCAGGGAGCGAGCGGCTTTCCGACCGTGATGCCGCTTCTCTGATCCCGGTGTGAGCAGCCCGCGAGGACCATGTTCGACATGACCCAACTCGCCCTGTATTGCGGCGCCGCGCTGATCCTCGCCATCACGCCCGGTCCCGGTGTTTTCTATGTTGCTGCGCGCACGCTCGCCGGGGGCCGTGCAGAAGGTTTGGCGTCGAGCTTCGGCACTGGATTGGGCGGGATGGTTCACGTCCTCGCGGGCAGCCTAGGCGTGTCGGCTATCGTGCTCGCCAGTGCGGAATTGTTCACCACGTTGAAGCTTCTAGGCGCCGCCTACCTCGTGTGGGTCGGCTATCGCGCGTTCCGCACCGCGCGCCAGGATGCCCTGACGGCTTTGGACGGCGGTCCTGGAGCACCTTCGGTCGGGACGCCCCGTGCTTTTCGCGACGGGGTGCTGGTTGAAGCGCTGAACCCGAAAACAGCGGCTTTCTTCCTCGCCTTCATTCCGCAATTCATCGATCCGACTAAGGGCAGTGTCGCCCTGCAGTTTTTGGTGCTCGGCTTCGTGTCGGTCGCGTTCAACACCTTGGCCGATGTCGCGGTCGCTTTTGGCGCAAGCAGTATCCGGGAGGGTGCGGCGGCGCGGCCCAACCTGGTGCGGCGCCTGCGTGAAGGATCGGGAGCCGCCATGATGATGCTGGGGTTCGGTCTCGCTCTTGCCCGGCGTCCGGCGTCCGGCGAGCTGAATTAAACCGAGACACGACCCGTCGTTGTTGTAAGTTGGCGCATAGCCTTCTTCGAGTATCGGCTCGCCGTTCCGGCAAATCGGGCTGGAACGGGCGTCCCGTCGGCGGCGAACTCAAGGCCGTACGGGAGATCGACACGCTCACGGCTTCGCGGCGATTCCGTTCTCGACCTGGGCCGAGGATCACCTTGGATCACGCCATTAAACCGACCACGCCCAGCCGTCGGCCCTTCACGCGAAACTGGACCGTCACTATATAAGGACGAGGCCGAAATGACATGCCCGTCACCTCCCGCGACGGGCTGGGTTGCCGAGACGGTCGACGGTCCGACGAGGGCCATGACGAGACCGCGGCGCCTCAAGAACTTCCTGTCTTCCCATGCAGACCTTTGATGTTTTCAAGAGCGGGACGCTGACGGGCGCCCTGCTCGTCGTCGCCGGGCTGATCGCGCTGGCCCTGATGCTGCGCGTGTTCCTCGCCGCCTTCGTTTACATCCCGAACACCCATTACGGCGTGGTCGAGCGGATCTGGAGCGCTCGCCGCACCGAGGAAGCCTTCGGGCCGCTCGCGCTCTGCGGCAACGCCGGCTTCCTCCCCGAGGTGATCCGGGGCGGCTGGCACGCCTTCACGCCCTTTCAATACCGGGTCCACAAGAGGCCGCTGATCAACGTCGATCAGATTGCGTATCTCGTGGCCCGCGTCGGTCGCCCGCTCGAACCCGGCCAGGCCCTGGCCGAATGGCCGCAAGGGGCGACGGTCGACCACGCGCGCGCTTTTCTCGAAGGCGGCGGCCAGGCCGGCCCGCAGCGGCGCACCCTGCGCTCGGGCACCTACGCGATCAACACCGCGCTGTTCACGGTGATCACGCAGGACACGATCCACCACCTCGACATGGGCGACACCAAGAAGGACGACGCCCAGTTCCACGCCCTGCTGCTCGACCGGCGCGGCTTCTCGCCGGTGATCATCGCGGACGACAAGGTCGGTATCGTCACCGTGCAGGACGGGCCGGCGCTCCAGCACGGCGAGATCATCGCCCCCACGGTCGGCACGGACGCGAGCAGGCCCGACCACTTCCACAATTCCTTCCAGGACATCGGCACGTTCCTGGCGGCGGGCGGGCGTCGCGGCCGGCAGGAGCAGGTGATCGTGGAAGGCTCCTACTTTCTCAACCGCCTGTTCGCGACCGTCGAGGTCACCGAAAAGAGGCGCGTCGAGATCGGCACCGTCGGCGTCATCAACTCCTTCGTGGGCCGCGAGGCCGAGGAGGCCATGACGGCGGAGAACGGCCGCGGGCGCACCGTGGAGGTCGGCCAGCGCGGCATCTGGAAGAAACCGCTCGAGCCCGGCAAATACGCCATCAACCCCTACGCCATGCAGGTCATCCCCGTGCCGACCACGAATTTCCAGCTTCGCTGGATCGAGGGATCGGTCAGCGCCGCCGCCATGCCGAACGGGATCAGCTACGACAGCGACCTCAAGGAAATCCC